>JBKJOH010000211.1:0-5820 GCA_046593295.1 Polaromonas sp.
CATGGCCGCGCCCATGTTGATGTCGATGATTTGCCCACCGTTGTCAACCTGCTCCCTGGCCCCGGCCAGCGCCGCATCGGACTCACCATTCAAAATCATGCGCGCAAAGGCCTTCGAGCCGGTGACGTTGGTGCGCTCGCCGATGTTGACGAACAGGCTGCTCGAGTCGATGTTGACCGGCTCAAGGCCGGACAGCTTCATGGGGGGAACCATTTGTTGGTTTTCGATTTCAGACATAACTCACCTTGAGAACACTTTGCAGTGAAGGTGAGCGCCGTTGCCGCAGACATCCTTGAACGGGATGGTCTGTAACCCAAGCCTGACGAAACGGTGGTTTCGCTGCAACGCTCCTTGGGTTACCATCATTTTAATCGCCGGCTGCGACTTGCGCCATCTCGCGCCCAGTGATCGGCAAAACTTCCGGAAAAAGAGCCATGTTCGACAAGCTGTTTGGCATCAATAAAAACACCCCGATCAGTGCCCCTGAGCAGATGCGGGCCAAAGACCGGATGCGCGCCATCGAAGGCTCCAGCACGGCAGAGCTCGCAGCCCAGCTGCTGATTGCACCCACCGCGCTGATGCAACTCACGTCTGAAGAAGCACTGACGGTGGTGAGCTACATGATCCCGCGCAAGATTCCCGTTGGCACCACCTTCATCAACGAAGGCGACAAAAGCGATACCGGCTATATGCTGCTGCTGCTGGAAGGCGAAGTCACGGTAGAAAACATCGTCGTCAGCCGCCACTCGCCCGTGACGGTCAATGTGCTTGGCCCCGGTAGCCTGATCGGTGAAATGGGCCTGATCGACGGCCAGGCTCGGCTGGCATCATGCACCGCCAGCACCGACGTGCGCTGCGCCATTCTGTCGCGTGAAGCGCTCGAAAAAATGGGTGCCGATGACCAGAAAACCGCTGCCAAGCTGATGTTTGCCGTGTCACTGCGGGTAGCCGAGCGGCTACGCGAGACAACTGAAAAACTCAAGCTGTACAGCCAGTTGGTGCAGGCGATGCAGCAGGAGATTGACCACTTAATGCCGACTTGATCGACCCTTTGGTTCGTAGCCATTCAGCTGGACGGAAGTTTTTGATTCCATTGGTAGTTCGTTGGGCTTGATGGCCCCATGACCTTAACTTGCCTGCGACTCACTTTGGCGTACCAGCGCAAGCACTCCCTTGACTTTGCTTCCACACGGCAAAGTCCGCGCCTGAAATTAATTAAAAAACACGACATAGAATGCTTTTATGCATAATAAAAGCGACAATTCAAACGAATTAATCGGCGTTAAGTAGAAAAAAACGACGGGAATATCACCCAAATATCGTTCCGTTCATCACCTTTTTGTCGTTTGGCGGACTTGCATGTGCGCTAGCCACTTAGTGAAGATGATGTTTCCGACAGATAAATAAGTTAAAATACACGACAAATATATTGCATAAAGCATACGGAAACGACAAAACTGCGATGGTCATAAAATTAGTTAAAAAAAGCACGACAGTCGATGACTCGTTACTCCTGTATGCCGAGATGAATTCCGCAGCCATTCGCGCCGTACAACGCAGGGTCAAGGCAAACAAACTCACCCGCATCACGGCTGGTATGGTCAGCAACCGACCTCCCGAGGAATGGCCAGCACTGATTGCGCGCGAACGCATCCGTGTGCTGGCCGCATTATTTCCCGGGGCAGTCATGGGCCACCGCAGTGCCTTCAACGGAGGTGCTCCCATAGATGGCACTGTCTATCTGGACTACCTCTATCGGCGAACCATTGAGTTGCCCGGCTTGACCGTATCGCTTTCGGCAGGCCCAGCAAAAGCTCAGGACGACATGCCGATGATGGGCCGGGAACTGTATTTCCCATCGCTGCCTCGCCTGCTGCTAGAGAACCTGGCACAGAGCCGTGGCCCGGTCAAGAAGTCTGCAGGCCGCGAAGCAGTAGAAGACCGGCTGCTAAACATCTGCGACGCACGCGGCGAGGATGCCCTGTCGCGCCTGCGAGAGGAGGCCCGAGCCTTGGCCCCGGCTCTTGGTTTTGAGAAAGAGTTCGTCGTTCTGGATGACTTGGTCGGCAGCATCCTTGGTACGAGAAAATCAAAGTTGACCACCTCCGCCGGAAAGGCGCGTACAGCGGATGCGCCCTACGACCCAGACCGACTGGCGCTGTTTGAAAAGCTGGCCGCCGAGCTTCGCATTAATCCCTTGAAGCAACCCAACTCTGTCACCCATTCTGATAAGGCACGCACGCACTTCGCGTTCCTGGAGTCCTACTTCAGCAACTTCATCGAAGGAACTGAGTTTGACGTGCAGGAGGCCCGTGGCTTTGTACTAGAGGGTAAACCCATTGAGGAACGCCCCAAGGACTCACACGACATTTTGGGAGTGTTCCGGCAAGCATTGAACCCGGCCTGGACGAACCAAACGCTTGGCTCCGGTGAAGCTATCCTGACCCAACTGCGCGCCCGACACGCAGACCAGATGGCTGAGCGGCCTGAGGTTAGTCCGGGTGAGTTCAAGGCCAAAGCCAACCGTGCAGGCAACACAGAATTCGTGGGCCCCAAACTCGTTCAAGGAACTCTTATTGAAGGCTCCAAGCTCTTGCAGACCGTGCCGGCCGGTACAGCCCGAGCTTTGCTGGCGATGTTCCTGGTCTCTGAAGTCCACCCATTCGCGGACGGTAACGGAAGACTGGCCCGACTGGTCATGAATGCAGAGCTAACGGTTGTTGGAAGCTGCCGCATCATCATCCCCACCCTCTTCCGAGAGGAATACCTGGACTGCCTGCGTGTACTAACAAGAGAAGGGCAGCCAAAGCCCTTTCTTGATGCCATGCAGAAAACTCACGAATGGACGGCGGCCTTTAATTACGACGATCTTGACAAAACGATATCAGACATGAAAACGAGCAACGCATTCGAACGATCGCGGGCGCAATTCGTATTGATGTCGCCAGAAGCCAGCAGGAATTAAACCCACGCTCCCCTGGTTCGTAGCCAAGTACTCTTGCCTCAAGCCGTTGTTCCAGCTTCAAGCAGCTTCTTTGTAAAACACGCCGCCGGGCAACTGCCGCCGTGCAATCGGCGCTACCGCACTCGCAATTGCAGCGATGTGCTCCGGCGTGGTGCCGCAGCAGCCGCCCACAATATTCACCAGGCCCTCGGCAGCAAACTCGCGCAGCAGGCGCGAAGTCACCTCAGGTGTCTCGTCAAAGCCGGTGTCGCTCATCGGATTCGGCAGGCCGGCGTTGGGGTAGCAACTGATGAAGGTGTCGCCAGCGACTCTGGCCAGCTCCTGGATGTAGGGGCGCATCAGCGCCGCACCGAGTGCGCAGTTCAGGCCTACGGCGAGTGGCTGGGCGTGGCGGATGCTGTGCCAGAAAGCGGTGACGGTTTGCCCGCTCAGGATGCGGCCTGATGCATCGGTCACGGTGCCGCTGATGATGAGCGGCAGGCGCTCGCCTGAATGGTCAAAATACTCGTCAATCGCAAACAGCGCGGCCTTGGCGTTGAGCGTGTCAAAAATCGTCTCGACCAGCAGCACGTCGCTGCCGCCCTTGACCAGCGCCTCGGTCTGCTCATAATAGGCTTGGCGCAGTTCTTCAAAGCTGGTATTGCGCGCACCCGCGTCGTTCACGTCAGGGCTGATGCTGGCGGTTTTCGGCGTCGGGCCAAGGGCGCCGACTACAAAGCGTGGTTTGTCAGGCGTTGAATATTTGTCGCAGGCGGCGCGTGCAATGCGGGCTGACTCAATGTTCATCTCGATGGCCAGATCAGCCATGTCGTAGTCGGCCTGCGCCACGGTGGTGGCGCCAAAGGTGTTGGTCTCAATCATGTCGGCACCGGCGGCGAGGTAGCCTTCATGGATGTCCTGGATCACATCTGGCCGCGTCAAACTCAGCAGCTCGTTGTTGCCCTTCACGTCTTTGTGAAAGTCCTTGAAGCGCTCGCCACGGTACTGCGCTTCGTTCAATTTAAAGCGTTGGATCATCGTGCCCATCGCGCCGTCGAGAATGGCGATGCGTTTTTCTAAAATGCCTGGTAAGGCCTGGCCACGGGTGTAGGTGATCGGTTTCATCGCTCCATTTTAAGGCGGTGGCCATTTAGCCAATACTTTCAATGACAATAAGGGCTTACCGCTTCACGCATGAAAAACCTTCAACCCAGAGAAGCCTTTGCATGGCTTCGGTCCCATCCCGATGCGCTGTTTCTCGACGTGCGCATGGAAATCGAGTCGCTCTACGTCGGGCGGCCGCCTGGCGTGGTCAATGTGCCGTGGTATGAATACCCCGACCTGCAACCCGATGCTGAAAAGTTTGCCGATAGCGTCGAGCGGGAGGCGACTGGCAAAGACCAGCCGGTGCTGCTGATCTGCCGCTCGGGCAAGCGCACGCTGGATGCGGCCCAAGCGCTAGAGGCGGCGGGCTTTTCAAACGTGCAGCATGTGGCGCATGCATTTGAGGGCGAGTTGGACGAACACTTTCAGCGCTCTACTTTGTCGGGTTGGCGCTTTGATGGGCTTCCATGGGAACAAATGTAGCCTTTTTTACCCTTAAAACAGGCTGTAGCCCAATAAACACGGGCGTAACAAGCTCCTAAATATATAGCAACTTCCTTGCCTCCGATCACTCTCATCACCACACCGCTGGACATTCTTGGCGAAGTTTTTGGCTACAGCGACTTTCGCGGGCCGCAGCGCGCCATCGTTGACCATGTGATTGACGGCGGCGATGCGCTGGTGCTGATGCCTACCGGCGGCGGCAAGTCACTGTGCTACCAGATCCCGGCGATTGCGCGGCAGAACGCGGGCCACGGCGTGACCATCGTCATCTCGCCGCTGATTGCGCTGATGCATGACCAGGTGGGCGCATTGCATGAGGCTGGCGTAGCGGCGGCGTTTTTAAATTCAACCCAAAGTTTCGACGTTAGCAGCGCGCTCGAAAAGCAGATGCTGCGAGGCGAGCTCACGCTGGTCTACGCCGCCCCCGAGCGACTGAACACGCCGCGCATGAAAGACCTGCTGCGCTCGCTGAATGAACGCGGCAAGCTGAGCTTGTTTGCGATTGACGAGGCGCATTGCGTGAGTCAGTGGGGCCATGACTTTAGGCCCGAGTACCGATCGTTAAGCCTGCTGCACGAGATGTTTCCCAACGTGCCGCGCATCGCGCTGACAGCCACCGCCGATGCGCTGACGCGGCAGGACATGGTCGAGCGCCTGAAGCTTGAAGACGCGCGGCATTTTGTGTCAAGCTTTGACCGCCCCAACATCCGCTACACGATTGTTGAAAAGCTTGACGCCACGCGCCAGTTGCTGCGCTTTATTGAAACCGAACATTCGGGCGAGGCCGGCATTGTGTACTGCCAGTCACGCAAGCGGGTTGAAGAAATTGCCGACACCTTAGCCGCCGCAGGCATCAAAGCGATGGCCTACCACGCAGGGCTGGATTCAGCCGTGCGCCAGCAGCGGCAAGACCGATTTTTGCGCGAAGATTCAGCGGTGATGGTGGCCACCATTGCTTTTGGCATGGGTATAGACAAGCCCGACGTGCGCTTTGTCGCCCACCTGGACATGCCGAAAAACATTGAAGGCTACTACCAGGAAACAGGCCGCGCCGGACGCGACGGTTTGCCAGCCAATGCCTGGATGACCTATGGCCTGAACGATGTCGTCAACCAGCGCCGCATGATAGACACCAGCGATGCGGCAAGTGAGGAGTTCAAGCAGGTGATGCGCGGCAAGCTCGATGCGCTGCTGACCCTGGCCCAAGACACGCGTAGCCGCCGCGTCAGCCTGCTTGATTATTTCGACGAAGACAGCCAGCCCTGCGG
>JBKJOH010000212.1:0-4063 GCA_046593295.1 Polaromonas sp.
CTTGAATGTCTACCAATGCCATGTTGTTGTCTCCAGTTCGTTCTGCGTGTGGGTCTCAAGCGTAGAGCGGGTTGATCTTGTCGGCATTGATGCCGTATTTGGCGATGGCCTCGGCGACCTTGGTTACCGGCATGCTGCCGTCTTCGCTGAGCGCCTTCAGCGCAGCAACAACGATGTAGTGGCGGTTCACCTCGAAGTGCTCGCGCAGCTTGTAGCGGAAGTCGCTGCGACCAAAACCGTCAGTGCCCAGTACTTTGAAAGTACGGCCTTTAGGAATAAACAGACGAATCTGCTCGGCATAGGCCTTCATGTAGTCGGTTGATGCGACCACCGGGCCGGTGTGCTTTTCAAGCTGCTGGCCAACAAAGGGCACACGAGCCGCTTCCAGCGGATGGAGCAAACTCCAGCGCTCGGCATCCTGGCCGTCACGCGCCAGTTCGTTAAAGCTCGGGCAGCTCCAGACGTTGGCAGCAACGCCCCACTCTTTCTCTAACAACTCTTGCGCGGCGATGCTCTCACGCAGAATTGTTCCGCTACCCAGCAACTGCACGCGCGGAGCAGATGTTTGCTCGCCGGGCCGACCCAAGGGCAAATGCGCCCCCTCGGGGGGCAGCGCATCACGCGAAGCGGAAAGCGTGGGGGCCACATTTCTACCTTCTTTGCACAGGTACATGCCCTTGATGATTTGCTCTTCGGTACCCGCCGTGAGGCCTGGCATGGCGTAGTTTTCATTGAGCAGCGTGAGATAGAAATACACGTTGTCCTGCTTTTCCACCATGCGTTTGAGGCCGTGGTGCAAGATCACGCCGACCTCATGCGCAAAGGTGGGGTCGTAACTGATGCAGTTGGGTATCGTGCCCGCCATGATGTGGCTGTGGCCGTCTTCGTGCTGCAAGCCTTCGCCGTTGAGCGTGGTGCGACCCGAGGTACCGCCGAGCAAAAAGCCGCGTGCCTGCATGTCGCCAGCCGCCCAGGCCAAATCGCCAATGCGCTGAAAGCCGAACATCGAGTAGTAGACATAAAACGGCACCATGATGCGGTTGTTGGTGCTGTAGCTGGTGGCCGCTGCAATCCAGCTGCTCATGCCGCCTGCCTCACTGATGCCTTCTTGCAGGATCTGGCCCTTTTTGTCTTCCTTGTAATACATGACCTGGCCTTTATCGACCGGGGTGTATTTTTGCCCTTCGGGGTTGTAGATGCCGATTTGGCGGAACAAGCCTTCCATGCCGAAGGTGCGGGCTTCATCTACCAGAATGGGCACGACGCGGGGCCCGAGCGCCTGGTCGCGCAGCAGTTGCATGAGAAAGCGCACATAGGCCTGCGTGGTTGAAATCTCGCGGCCTTCAGGCGTTGGCTCCATCACCGATTTGAAGGTGTCCAGCGCGGGCACCGTGAAACTTTCATCGGCTTTGGTGCGGCGGTGCGGCAGGTAACCGCCCAGGGCTTTGCGGCGCTCGTGCAGGTAGCGCATTTCGGGCGTGTCGTCGGCCGGTTTGTAGAACGGAATGTCGGCCAGCTGGCTGTCGGGAACCGGAATATTGAAGCGGTCGCGGAAGGTCTTGATGTCTTCGTCCGACAGTTTTTTGGTCTGGTGGACGTTGTTTTTGCCTTCGCCAATCTTGCCCATGCCAAAACCCTTGACGGTCTTGATCAGCAGCACGCTCGGCTGGCCCTTGTGGTTGACCGCCGAATGGAAGGCGGCATAGACCTTTTGCGAATCATGGCCGCCGCGGCGCAGGTTCCAGATGTCGTCGTCACTCATCTTGGAAACCATTTCCAGCGTGCGCGGGTCACGGCCAAAGAAATTCTTGCGCACATAGGCGCCGTCGTTGGCCTTGAAGGACTGGTAGTCGCCGTCGTTGCACTCCATCATGATCTTGCGCAGGGCGCCGTCTTTGTCACGCGCCAGCAAGGGGTCCCAATCGCTGCCCCAGATCAGTTTGATGACGTTCCAGCCCGCACCACGGAACTCGCCCTCGAGTTCCTGAATGATCTTGCCATTGCCCCGCACCGGGCCGTCGAGGCGTTGCAGGTTGCAGTTGATGACGAACACCAGGTTGTCGAGCTTTTCGCGCGCAGCCAGGCCGATGGCACCCATGGATTCGACTTCGTCCATCTCGCCGTCGCCGCAGAACACCCAGACCTTGCGGTTTTCAGTGTTGACGATGCCGCGTGCGTGCAGGTACTTGAGGAAACGCGCCTGGTAAATCGCCATCAACGGGCCAAGTCCCATGGACACCGTGGGGAACTGCCAGAACTGGGGCATGAGCTTGGGGTGCGGGTAGCTCGACAGGCCCTTGCCATCGACCTCTTGCCGGAAGTTAAGCAGTTGCTCTTCGGTCAAACGCCCTTCAAGGTAGGCGCGCGCATAAACGCCGGGTGACACATGGCCCTGAATGTAGAGGCAGTCACCGCCGTGCTCTTTTCCAGGTTCAGCACTTTCAGCGTGCCAGAAATGGTTGAAACCCGCACCAAACAGGCTAGCCAGCGAGGCGAACGAGCCGATGTGCCCGCCGAGGTCACCGCCATCGGCCGGGTGCAGCCGGTTGGCCTTGACCACCATGGCCATCGCGTTCCAGCGCATGTAGGCGCGCAGCCGCTGCTCAATGACGAGGTTGCCCGGTGAGCGCTCTTCCTGGTCGGGCTCAATCGTGTTGACATAAGCGGTGTTGGCCGAGAAGGGCATGTCAATGCTGTTCTGGCGGGCATGTTCGAGCAGCTGCTCTAGCAAAAAGTGGGCGCGTTCCGGGCCTTCACTTTCGATGACTGCCGAGAGGGCATCCATCCACTCGCGGGTCTCCTGGGTGTCTTTGTCCAGGTTATTGCTGCCCGGGGAATCGTTGGCAGCGGCGCTGAGCTTGTCGGTACCGGCACTGCTGTGGTTTTCGGCCATGTTTTGTCTCCTGCTGATGAATGAGTTGTAACGCAATTTAGATTCAAGTCTTTAGTTTCTCATAAAAATTATTAAATTTCAAATTATGCCAATTGATTTCATATTAAGAAATATTAAACCTTTCAAAGCTTTCGTTTTTGATGTCAGGTAGGGGCTTCCAGCGCCGCGTTCAAGAGCGGTATGGCCCCTGAAATACCCGGGGAAACACCCACGCTAGGGGACATCTCACTTAAACTGCAGGCATCTGCCTATGTCCGCCCCACCGCTGCCCTCCACCACTGTTTCGGCCAAGCCTGCACCACTGGCTTTGTGGCGGCTCTGGTGGCGTAAACAGTCCCCGTTGCGGCAGGACCGTTTCATCACCCTGGGCCCGCTGCTGGCGGTGATACTTTTTTTGGCGGCGGTGGTTGCCGCCTTCGGCTACCTGCGCATTGAGGAGATCGACCGCGAGCAGCAGGCCGTCAAGCGCGATGTTGAATACGCCCAGCAACGCCTGCGTCTGCGCCTGCTGGAGCGGCAAGAGCAGTTAATGCGCATTGGCCGCGATATTTCCAGCAAGGACGTGGACGCGGAAGAGTTCATCTCGCAGGCTGAATCGCTGGTCAACCAGTATCCCGAGCTGCTGGCCGTGACTTGGGTGGATGCAAAACGCCGCGTCAAGGCGGCCTATGCGTCGGCCAGCGCCAACGCCGCGCAGTTACGTGGTGCAGGTCAGGTGCTTAAAGCTGGTGAAACCGACGGCACTTACGGCCTGGCGCGTGACCTGCGGCAGCCGGTTTATTCACACCCGATCAACCCGACAGAGAACCGCAACTACAACGCGCCGACGCTGCAAATCCTGGTGCCGCTCGATGACCAGGGCAAATTTGCTGGTGTCATCATGGGCGAATACGCGATTGACGGTCTGCTGCGCTTTGGCGTGCCCACCGAGATCACGGCCAAGTACGCGGTGACGCTGGTGGACGATAAAAATCATGTGCTGGCTGGCAACCTGCCGCCGCGCAACCCTACAGCCCGGCTGCTGCCCTGGCCTGAAAACGCCGCTGAATATGAAATCCCGGTATCGCCGGTAGGCAATGGCCTGCTGATACGCGCACAGGGTTACCGTACGTCGCTGGGTGTAGTTGGCAGCAGTTTCTTCTGGCTGGTCAGTGCCTTGAGCGCGTTGAC
>JBKJOH010000302.1:0-7353 GCA_046593295.1 Polaromonas sp.
ACCTCAATTACGCGGTCGGGACTACCGCTGGCCATGTTGCGAAAATTGCTGCAATCGGCCCGATGAATACTTACTCCCCTGCCCTTCGTGACAAAGCCGAGAATCTGGTCCGGCGGCGCGGGTTTGCAGCACTTGGCCAGTTGCGTCAGGAGCGAACCCATGCCTACCACCAGCACACCGCCTTGATTGGATTTGGCGTTCGGGTTGGTGCGTGCCTTTTTGGCCAGCACAAAGTCATCCGCCGTGGGCTCTGGCTCTGGTGGCCTGAGCATGTTTTCAATCGTGCGCAGCGAGAGTTCGTCCTTGCCCACCACCTCAAACAAATCGTCCGCAGCCTTGAAGCCCAGTTGCACCGCCAGGTCATCCAGCTTCATGGCTGTTTTGCCTTCGCGCTGCAACAGTTTTTCAACCGCCTCACGGCCCTTGGCAACGGTTTGCGCCATCTCGAGTGCGTTAAACCAGGCACGCACTTTTGACCTGGCGCGGTGGCCTGATAAAAAGCCCAGCTCGGTGTTCAGCCAGTCACGCGACGGCCCGCCTTCCTTGACCGTGATGACTTCAACCGTCTGGCCGTTTTGCAATGGTGTATTGAGCGGCACCATCACGCCGTCAATACGCGCACCACGGCAGCGATGCCCCAGGCTGGTGTGTACGCTGTAGGCAAAGTCAACAGCGGTAGCGCCCTGCGGCAACTCGACAATCGCAGCTTCGGGTGTCAGCACATAAATACGGTCTTCAAACAGGCCTTTGTTACTGTCCCGCGCACGCTGCGCTGCCGGGCCAGACAAGTCGCGCTCCCAGGCCAGCAACTGCCGCAGAACCGCAATCTTGGCATCGTATTCACTGCTGGCCGTTACACCTGCATAGCCTTTGGTACCCGCTTCTTTGTAGGCCCAGTGCGCGGCCACACCGTGCTCTGCATGGTCATGCATGGCCTGGGTGCGGATCTGGATTTCAACCGCCCTTCCCGCCTCGTCACGCACCACCGTGTGCAGCGACTGGTAACCGTTGGATTTGGGTTTGGCAATGTAGTCGTCAAACTCGCCATCGACCTGCGTGAAGTGCGCATGAACAAAGCTGAGGGCCGCATAGCAACCCTTCACGTCAGCCGCAATCACGCGCAGCGCCCGGATGTCAAACACCTGGTCAAAGTCAAGCGACTTGCCACGCATTTTTTTGACAATGCTGTAGATGTGTTTGGGCCTGCCCTGCACCAGCGCTGCAATGTCGTTTTTGTTCAGATCACGATCAAGCTGTGCGCGCAGCGCCTCCATGAACTGCTCGCGCTCTACGCGCTTTTCATCCAGCAGTTGCGCTGTTTTTTTATAGGTATCAGGCTCCAGAAAGCGAAAGGCCAAGTCTTCCATTTCCCATTTGACCTGCCAGATGCCAAGGCGATTGGCGAGCGGTGCAAACACATGCAGCGACTCGTGCGCCAGTGATGGCGGCGCGGCTTGTTTGGTAGCGGCGTAATTGAGGGCGTAGTAGCGCAAGGTTTGCAGGCGCGATGCCAGGCGCAGCATGACCACGCGCAAGTCGCGCGAGAAAGCCAGCAGCATCTTGCGCACGTTCTCGGTCTGCGCGGCAGGGTCTTCAACCAACTGTGCTTTCGCAATATAGCCCCCACGTTCACTCGCTTCGCGTAGTTCACTGCTCCCCGAGGGGGCTAGACTTGCTCGGGGCGGCCCGTCGCTGCGCCTGGCCGACCGCACTTGCCGCTGCACATGGACGAGCTTGGTAGTTTCAATCGCCAGCGCCGCATAGTTGGCACCAAAGGCCTTGGTGATGATTTCCAGCGGCTTGGTCAGGTGCTGGCATGAATGCACCAGGTACGTCGCGGCCTGCATGGCCTCCGAGCCGCCAATTGATTTGAGGATGGCGGCAACCGCATCGGCATGGGCCAGGATGTTTTCACCCGTGTCAAGGCTTTCACTGGCAATCAAGGGCTCGGCAAAGGCCCGCGCGCGCGCCAGCGCCTGCGGCTGCTCCAGCAGGCTGTCAGCCGTGGCCGCCATGATGGGGGCGCAAGCGTCGGCGATATGGGGGGAAGCCGCGTGACCATTACTTCCCTGTGCGTGACTCCCCGGCGCGTTACTTTTCATATCAACTCAATCAACATCGCTCTATCAACCCAGCAAAAAATCAACAACGGGCTTAACTTGGGTCTCGGCAACCAGCGTAGGCGCATGGCCCACACCTGCAAACTCCACCAGGCTGGCGCGCGGGCCGCGTTGCGTCATGGCGTGTGCTGTGTCAGTACTCAGCAAATCAGAATCAGCCCCGCGCAGCAGCAGCGTTTGCGCCTTGATGCCGTCATACAGCTGCCAGAGCATGGCCGAGCCCTGTTTGCTGGCCTCTTCTGTTGTCTGCTTGAAGGGCAGCGCTATTGCCGGGTCATAGTGAAGCCGGACTTTGCTATTGGGCGCATTTGTTACGGGCTTGAGCATATGCTGTGACAGCGCCAGCCATTGCGCAGGCGTGTGCGGCCCGAAGCCGGTTGAAATGGCCCACATGGCATCGGCAGCAAGCTGTACCGACTCAAACTCACCCGCCTGCCCGAGGTACATGCCGATGCGCACAATCGCCTGCCATTCGATGGATGGGCCAACGTCATTGAGCACCAATTTGCGAACCGACGGCAGTAATTCAATCCCTGGGGGCAGTCCGGGCGCGGTTGCGCGCGGCAGAGTACTCGCGGAGGCCACCACAATGCCAATCAGCCCGCCCATACTGGTACCCACCCAGTCCAGCGTTTTGATCGGTGCCTGCGCTTGCAGATGTGCCAGCAAAACCAGCATGTCAGCCGCATAGGCTGGCAACTGGTAGCCCATGGGGTCTTTGAGCCAGTCGCTCGCGCCACGGCCCGCCACATCGGGGCAGATGACGCGAATGCCCGTAGATGCGCCACCGGACAGGTTTTTAGCCGCATCACACAGGCCCTGGGCCAGCACGTCAAAGTCCCGCCCCTGCCGCGACAGGCCATGTACGCACAGCACGACGTGGCCTGCATCCGGGCTGCCCCATTGCCAATAGGACATGCGGTGGCCGCCGTTTGCGTCAGGGCAGCTTAGGTAGTTCAGCGTAGGTTCTGTCATGTTTTAGAAATGTGGCGATAAATTAAAGGCTTGATAATTGCTGCGTGAAAGCAATCCAGTCATCGTAAATCATCCGGAGAAACACACATGCTCAAAGGCAAAACAGCACTCGTCACAGGTTCCACCAGCGGTATCGGCCTGGGTATTGCCAAGGCACTGGCTGCGCAGGGAGCCAACATCGTCATGAACGGTTTTGGCGATGTCGAAGCACCCAAAGCCGAAATTGCAGCGCTGGGTGTGAAAGTGCATCACCACGGCGGCGACGTGAGCAAGCCCGCCGAGATTGAAGACATGATGAAATACGCCGCCGCGCAGTTCGGCATGGTCGATATCCTCGTCAACAACGCCGGTATTCAGCACGTTGCCCGCGTCGAAAACTTTCCCCTAGACAAATGGGACGCGATCATCGCGATCAACCTCTCCAGTGCCTTCCACGCCACTCGCCTGGCATTGCCCGCCATGCAGGCAGCCAACGGCGGCAAGGGCTGGGGCCGCATCATCAACGTGGCCTCTGTCCACGGCCTGGTGGCATCAAGCGAAAAATCGGCCTACGTCACCGCCAAGCACGGGCTGGTTGGCTTTACCAAAGTCACAGCATTGGAAAACGCCACCAGCGGCGTGACCTGCAACGCCATTTGCCCCGGTTGGGTGCTGACCCCGATGGTGCAAAAACAACTTGATGCCAAAGCGCTGGCGGGCGGCATCAGCAACGCGGCAGCCACGGTCCAGCTACTGAGCGAAAAAGAGCCATCGCTACAGTTCACCACCCCTGAAGAGCTGGGCGCACTGGCCGTATTTTTCTGCTCGCCAGCCGGCAACAACGTGCGCGGCGTGGCCTGGAACATGGACGGCGGCTGGGCTGCGCAGTAAGGTTTGACCCTGGCGATGCCAACCTTTTGCTATTAAAAACGTAGCAAATAAAAACATGGCCAGCAGCTACAAAAACCGCTTCATCAAGCCCATCACCTGGTCAAACCGCTTGCCATAGGGCGGGTAAAACAAATCGCCGCGCGCCCATTTCGACGACACCATCACCGGCTTTTGCTGACTCAAGCGCAGAAAGCCTGCCTCGCCGTGGTACGAACCCCAGCCGCTTTCACCCACACCGCCGAAGGGGAGGTTTTCATGGGCGATGTGCATCAGCGTGTCGTTCACCGTTACGCCGCCACTGACAGTTTGCTTCAAAACTTTGTCGCGCGATGACGTGTCGGTGCCAAACCAGTACAGAGCCAGCGGTCTTGGGTGGGCATTGATGTGCGTGATGGCATCACTGAGCGAGTCATAGGGCAACACGGGCAGCACAGGGCCAAAGATTTCCTCCCGCATGAGTTTTGATGTGGGAGAGGCATTGAATACAAGCACTGGTGCCATTTGCCTTGCGGCGCCCTTCCCTTCACCACCACCGGGGTTAACCACCTGCAAGCGTGCGCCTTCACTGGTCGCCTGCGCCAGTAGCGCCTGCAAACGCTCAAGGTGGCGCGGGCTGATGATGGCGGCGTAGTCGGGGTTGCCCGCAATCGTCGGGAAGAGTTTGGCAACAGCTTTTGCAAACGCATCACCAAACGCGGCCTCCATGCCACGCGGCAGCAACACGTAGTCAGGCGCGATGCAGGTTTGCCCTGCGTTGAGCAACTTGCCGTGGGCGATCTTGATGGCGGCCTTGCTCAAGTCACACGATGCATCAATCACGCAGGGCGACTTGCCACCCAGCTCCAGCGTGGTCGGCGTGAGGTTGGCCGCAGCTGCTTTGGCGACGATGCGCCCGACAGCGGTGGAGCCCGTGAAAAACAAATGGTCAAACGGCAGGCTGCAAAACTCTGCGGCCAATTCCACGTCGTTGGTGCCATCTCCCTGCACCACGCAGACCTCGTCCGGCGCGAAAGCATCGCCCAATAGTTCGGCCATCAAGGCCGATGTTTGCGGGGTCAATTCACTGGGTTTAAGCATCACGCGATTGCCCGCAGCGAGCGCGGTAATCAATGGGCCAAGTGACAGTTGCACCGGGTAGTTCCACGGCGACACCACGCCCACCACACCGAGCGGCTGGCGCTGCAAATACGCATGTGACGGCAGCAGGTAAAACGGCGTGCGGACCTTCGTTGGCTTCATCCATTTTTTCAGGTATTTGATCGTGTGCGACAGCATGGTGCGCAGCACAAACAAGTCGGCAATCTCGGTCAGTTGCAGCGAGCGAACGCCAAAGTCAGCCTGCACCGCCTGAGCCAGGGCATCACCGTGCTCATCCAGCAAAACCCGCATACGCAGCAAGCGGTCACAGCGCACAGCAAATGGCACGTCGATCTGTGCGCGGCTGGCCTGGTGTTGCGCGGCAAACAGGGCTTTGAGGTCGGAATGGATTGGGGGTGCTGGTGAGGTCATGCGGCGATGATAGGCGGCAGCACTGGTTTGCAGTAGAGGGCGGGCTCCAGATTGATTGGGTAGCGCTTAGTTGCGTATGAATGACTCAATCAATTTGGTATTACATTGAGAGTTCTAGAAAGTCATCATGTACAAGCTCACACTCATTCAAATTGGCGACGGCGTTGGTGCTGTTTTTCCTCCAGAACTGCTGGCCAAACTGGGGCTCAAAATAGACGACGAACTTTATGCGATAGATGAACCAAACGGCCTGCGCATCATGACGCGCAAGCAAGACGAGGAAGAGCAAATTCGTCTTGGCCGAGAGATTATGAAAGATCACCACCGCGTCCTGCGAGAACTGGCCAAATAGCGCTCTCACCGATTTGAGCGCGCTTCAAGCGATTTTCTTACACCGCAAATCCATAAGCTGCGCTAACCTGAGCCGGAGGCAGCTTGCCTTCAAAGGTCATACATGGAATATCAGGACTACTACAAAATCATGGGCATTGAGCGCAGCGCCACACCTGAAGACATCAAGCGTGCGCACCGCAAATTGGCGCGCAAGTACCACCCGGATGTCAGCAAAGAAAAACATGCCGAGGCACGCTTCAAGGAATTAGCCGAGGCCTATGAAGTTTTAAAAGACCCTGAAAAACGCGCCAAATACGACCAGCTCGGTGCCAACTGGCAGGCTGGACAAGACTTTCAGCCGCCACCGGGTTGGCAGCAGCGCGGCCAAAGTGGCAGAGGTGGTCAGCACTTTGAAGATTTTGTCGGCTCTGGCGAGAGCGATTTTTTTGATTCGCTGTTCCGGGGCATGGGCGGCGCGCGAGGTGGTGGTAGAAGCAGCCACGGCCAACAGGGCCAGCCTGGTCAAGGCGAATTCAGCATGCACGGCCAAGACCAGCACGCGAAAATCCAGATCAACATCGAAGACTCGTACCAGGGCGCAGCGCGCTCATTGCATCTGCGTGTGCAAGGCGCTGATGGTTCGATGCAAGACCGCACGATTGAGTTTTCAATCCCCAAGGGCATACGCGCGGGCCAGCACATTCGACTGGCCGCACAGGGCGGGCCGGGCTTCGGCCAGGGTAGCCCCGGCGACCTTTATCTTGACGTTGAATTTTTGCCGCACCCGCACTACCGCGCAGAAGGCATTGACGTTTACATGGACTTACCCATCAGCCCGTGGGAGGCCGCACTGGGCGCGGAAATCGAAGCACCTACGCCAACGGGCCGGGTAGAAATCAAAATACCACCCGGCTCGGGTGCGGGCCGCAAGCTGCGTCTGAAAGAGCGCGGTCTGCCCGGTAAAACGCCAGGTAATTTTTACTTTGTACTCAAGCTGGTGCTGCCTGCCGCCGACAGCGACGAAGCGAAAAAATCGTATGCCGATATGGCGGGTGCGTTCAAATCGTTTGATCCGCGTGCCGCATTAAATGACATTAGCAAAGACATCGGAGGCAAGATATGACCAGCTACACAAGCCAAACCCACGAAACCTACATCACGGCTTTCATACTTGAAGAGCAGACAGGGCTGACGCTGAACGACCTCTGTAGCGCCTGCAAGGCGGAGGTGGCCCTGATTGTGGATCTGGTTGATGAAGGCGTGCTGATGCCGGAAGGCAGCGCACCAGAGCAATGGCGTTTTACGGGGCTACACATGCACCGGGCCAGAACCGCGTTAAGCCTGCAGCGCGACCTTGGCGTGAACTTAGCTGGTGCTGCGCTGGCACTGCAATTGATGGATGAACTGAACAGCCTGCGGGAGCAACTGCGCAGACTGTCTTCGAGCTAAAGCTTGCTGAAAATCACTTCGTCAGGCTAAAAAAATCGGCTTGAGGCCAGCAGTGACGCTGGCCGCCGATGGCAATTGAGATCGACCACCCAACGGG
>JBKJOH010000136.1:0-10036 GCA_046593295.1 Polaromonas sp.
GCTAGTCGCGCCTGAAGACAAGCGCTATGGCCAGGATGTGCTGATCCCCAAGGGTGCCACGGGCACAGCCAAGGCCGGGCAGGTCGTGGTGGTGCAATTGACTGAGCCACCGGCACTGTTTGGCCAACCAGTGGGCCGCGTCAAGGAGGTGCTGGGCGAGATTGATGATCCCGGTATGGAAATTGAAATCGCTGTGCGTAAATACGGCGTCCCGCATGAATTTAGCGACGCGGCAATGGTATTGGCTCGAGCGCTGCCTGATGCCGTACGGCCCCAGGATAAAAAGGGGCGGATAGATTTGACCGACGTGCCGCTGGTCACTATCGACGGCGAAGATGCACGCGACTTTGACGATGCCGTGTATTGCGAGCCCGCCAAGGTTGGCCGAGGCAAGGGCTGGCGCTTGCTGGTGGCGATTGCCGATGTCAGCCACTATGTCGAAACCGGCAGCGCGATTGACATCGACGCTTACGACCGCGCGACCAGCGTGTATTTTCCGCGCCGCGTCATACCGATGCTGCCCGAGAAACTGTCCAACGGCCTGTGCTCGCTGAACCCGAATGTCGAGCGCCTGTGCATGGTCTGCGACATGCTGGTCAACGCCAAGGGTGAAGTCCACGCCTACCAGTTTTACCCCGCAGTGATGTTGAGCCAGGCGCGCTTTACTTATACCGAAGTCGCGGCAATCCTGGCCAACACGCGCGGCGTTGAGGCCGCGCAGCGCAAAACGCTGGTGCCGCACTTGCTCGATTTGCATGACGTGTACCAGTCATTGCTGAAAGAGCGCGGCGTGCGCGGTGCCGTCGATTTTGAAACCACTGAAACACAAATCGTGTGCGACGAAGCCGGGCGCATTGAAAAAATCATTCCGCGTACCCGCAACGTGGCGCATAGGCTGATAGAAGAAGCCATGCTAGCCGCCAATGTGTGCTCGGCAGGCTTTATTTCCGGCAGCAAACACGTAGGCCTGTTCCGCGTGCATGAAGGCCCGACGCCCGAGAAAAAAGACATGCTGCGCAACTACCTCAAGGCGATTGGTCTGGGGATGACGATTGGTAACGAACCGCAACCGGGTGACTTCCAGAAAATCGCCATGGCCACCAAGGAGCGGCCTGATGCGCAGCAAATCCATTCGATGCTGCTGCGCTCCATGCAGCAGGCGATTTACACACCCATCAACAACGGTCACTTTGGTCTGGCTTACGAGGCTTACACGCACTTCACCAGCCCGATCCGCCGCTACCCGGACTTGCTGGTTCACCGCGTTATCAAGGCGGTGCTGACCAAAACGAAGTACCAGTTGCCGCTGTTGCCGACACCGGGCGAGGCCCAAGCCAAGCTGTCAAAACGCCTGGCTTCGCGGATTAAAAATGTCGGTGAGCCAGACCAGAAGCCGAAAAAAATCAGTGCAGACGAGCTGGCTTGGCAAGCAGCCGGCCTGCATTGCAGCGCCAACGAGCGCCGCGCCGACGAAGCCAGCCGTGACGTGGAAGCCTGGCTTAAATGCAAATACATGCGCGAGCACTTGGGTGAAGAGTTTGGCGGCGTGGTCACTGCGGCCATGGGCTTCGGAATTTTCGTCACGCTGGACGTAATGTATGTCGAGGGCATGGTACATATCACTGAATTGGGCGGCGAATACTTCCGTTTTGACGAAGCCCGGCAAGAGCTGCGTGGCGAGCGTACCGGCATTCGCTATGCCATTGGCACACGCGTGCGCGTGCAGGTCAGTCGTGTTGACCTGGATGGCCGCAAGATTGATTTCCGTCTGGTGCATGAGGCGCACGAGGGTGAGGCATTGCAGGCGCTGACAAACCGGGCCATGAGAGACAAGACGGGCGGTCACCTGACGGAATTGCCAGGCCAGGAGCGTGGTGCAGGTGGCGCTGCTACCCGGAGTGCTGGCAAGCGCGCTGACCCAAGAGGTGACTCGCGTGGATCGCCTCGCCCGGCACGCGTTGGCAGCTCGTCCAGCAGCCGTACCGACAAAGGTTCTAGCCGCCCTTTGCCTTCACCGATTCAGGCCGTGAAGGAGGGGGCTAAAAAAGCGACTGCCAAAACCTCCAAGCCTGGCCGCAAGCAAGGCAAAAAGCCGCGTCGGTGAAGACTATGCAGACACCATGCTGATTCGAATCCTGTCATTTCTGCTTGAAACGATTTTCTTTTTGCTTATAGGTGCATCGCTGTTGCGTGCCTGGATGAACTGGATGCGTGTCAACATGCGTGCGCAGCCCGGCAGTTTCGTGATGGCCTTGACCGACTGGCTCGTCAAGCCTTTGCGCCGCGTGCTGCCTGCGCAGGTGCTCAAGTCACGCATTGACTGGGCCAGTGTGATGGCCGCAATCCTGTTTGCGCTGGCTTATGCGCTGCTGTGGAGCGTGCTGTTCGGCTTGCTGCTGGACGCGGTGAACGCCGCCATGCCCGACTTTGTCCCGACCGCTATCATCAGCCTTGTGGTGTTTGCACTCAAGATGCTGATTCGCGTCGCTTTGCAAGCGATGATGATGCTGTTGATCGGCTTTGTCATCCTGTCGTGGGTTCAGCCGGGATCGCCGGCCTATGCATTGCTGGGGCGCTTGACCGAGCCCGTGTTGGCACCCCTGCGCCGGGTGATTCCGCCGCTTGGCGGAGTGGATTTGTCGGCGCTGGTTTTGATTCTGGTGTTGCAGGTCGCTTTGATGGTTCTGGGATGAACAGCCATCCGACCACACCCGCAAAAGAATATCCGCTTGACTTGCTCAATGTAGAGTCGCTTGACATCGAAGCTCAGGGCATTGCGCACCGCGCCGATGGCAAGGTGGTTTTTATTGAAGGCGCGCTGCCTTACGAAGTGGTGACCGCCAATGTCTTCCGTAAAAAAAGCACGTTTGAAAAAGCCACGTTGACGGCTATTTACCGTGAATCGTCACAGCGTGTCACGCCGGGTTGCCCGCACTTTGGTCTGCACACCGGTGCCTGCGGCGGCTGCAAGATGCAGCACTTGCACGTCAGCGGCCAGGTGGCTGTCAAGCAGCGGGTGCTTGAAGACGCGATGCAGCACATTGGCAAGCTCAAGCCCGACCACCTGATGCGGCCCATTGAAGGCCCGGCCTGGGGATATCGTTACCGCGCCCGCCTGTCGGTGCGCTACGTACGCAAGAAGGGCGCGGTACTGGTGGGTTTTCATGAACGCAAGAGCGCTTATGTCGCTGACATGAGCGTATGCCCGGTGTTGCCGCCGCATGTCAGCGCCATGCTGCTGCCGCTGCGCGAGCTTGTCGCCAGCATGGACGCGAAGGAAACCATTCCGCAAATCGAACTCGCTTGCGGCGACGACGTAACAGCCTTGGTGCTACGGCATATGGAACCACTGAGTGACGGCGACCTGGAGCGTTTGCGCGCGTTTGCCAGGGCCCATGCAGGCGTTGGCTTGCAATGGTGGCTGCAAGCTGGCGGGCTGGATACCGTCAAGCTGCTTGACCCTGCCATTGATGCGATTGGTGTGGGGCCGATTCTGGAACTGAACTACGGCCTGCCTGAATACGGTGTGGTGATGCCTTTCAAGCCGACCGACTTCACGCAGGTCAACCCGCACATCAACCAGGTGCTGGTCTCGCGCGCGCTGCGTCTGCTTGATGTGCGGGCACATGAACGGGTGATTGACTGGTTTTGCGGGCTGGGCAACTTCACGCTGCCGCTGGCCACCAAGGCGCGGGAGGTGCTGGGCATTGAAGGCAGTGAGGTTCTGGTCGCCCGCTCACGCGAGAATTTCGAGAGAAACAAGCCCGCAAGCCAACAAAGACAGGCGCTTGCAGCTACTACTTTTGTAGCACGCAATCTGTTTGAAATGACCCCGGCACTGCTTGCCAAAGACGGCATGGCCGACAAGTGGCTGGTTGACCCGCCGCGTGAAGGTGCGTTTGAGCTGTTCAAAGCGCTGGCAGCGCTGCATCAGCAAATCGTCACCGGCGTACCTTGCGATGACGGCATTCATCAGCAAAGCTTGCAGCTAGGTAGCTGGCAGCCGCCGCAGCGCATTGTTTACGTCAGCTGCAACCCGGCAACGCTGGCACGCGATGCGGGTGTACTGGTGCAGGGCGGTGGCTATCTCTGTACAGCAGCGGGGGTGGTGAACATGTTTCCGCACACAGCGCATGTGGAGAGCATTGCTGTTTTTGAGCGGGAATAAAAAAAGAGCCCTGAGGCTCTTTTTAAACCAGCGACAAACACTTAGTCGCGCTCGCCGCCAAAAATGCCCAGCAATGCGAGCAGCGCCTGGAACACGTTGAAGATGTCGAGGTACAACGCCAGCGTAGCGCTGATGTAGTTGGTCTCGCCGCCGTCGATAATCTGCTTCAGGTCATACAGCATGTAGGCGCTGAAAATCGCCATCACGGCAACTGAAATCGCCATCATGCCGGCGCTGGAGCCGACAAACACATTGATGATGCCGCCAATCATCACGACGACGGCACCGACAAACAGCCATTTGCCCATGCCAGAGATGTCGCGCTTGATGACGCTTGCAAGGGAAGCCATGACAAAGAACACGCCAGCCGTGCCGCCCATGGCGGTCATGATGAGTTCAGAGCCGTTTTTGAAGCCCAGAATTTGCCCGATCATGCGCGAGAGCATCAGTCCCATGAAGAAGGTGAAACCCAGCAACACAGGTACACCTGCGGCAGAGTTTTTGGTTTTTTCGATCGCGTACATAAAACCGAACGCGCCGCCGAGGAACACGATCAGTCCCAAGCCGCCACCCAAGGAGGTGGTGATGCCGGTGGCCAAGCCAACCCAAGCCCCCAGAATTGTTGGCAACAGGCTCAGGGCCAGCAGCCAGTAGGTGTTGCGCAGCACGCGGTTGCGTGCTGCGGGCGATGAAACGTTGCCGTAACCAGCAGTGTTGAGTGTTTGAACGTTGTCAGTCATAAGGAGTTGTCCCCGTGGTACCAGCACATGCCGGCAAGGCTATTTTAGGGGTCAGCCCTGATATTTCAATAGTTTTGTGTTGCCTGCTTCCTACTTTTTGTAAGGGTTCTCAAAGCCAATCGGCACCCAGTCGGGCGGGGGCGAACAAGGACACCTCAAGTGCAGAGGCACTGCGGGCGAGGTCGGGCGCAGCAGTACCCCGCTGCACCGCATCCAGCAAGTCGGCCACGGTCTCCGCACGTTGCAGCGTGTCTTGCGGCAAGTCAATGCCAAATGCACGTTCCGTACGCAGCAGCAACTCCATGCGCCCCTGGCTGTCGAAGCCGAGATACTGGTCCAGCACGCTGGCTAGCGTGACCGGCGGCAGGTCCGCACGGCCCGCATGCAGATCACGCAAGGTGGCTTCGACGACGGCCAGCAACGCAGATGCCACTGGCACGTGCGCGGGTTTTTCCATAGTCGCGGCTACCGTTGCTTCAACAGTCATGCCTTTCGCGTCTGCCGTCTGATGCCATTATGACGGCGCGCAGCCCCGAACGTCTGTGGCCCGACACCCGGCTTGATATTGGTCAAACGTAGGTCGGCTTTCGCGGCGAGCATCGTGGGAATCGATCCGGCGCATGCTATATCTTTTCATAGAGAGTATTTGATTCGAGCGATTCTGGTATGGTGATCCACATGTGCGCGGGTTCTGCTGGGCACCGCGCCGTTCAACAAGCTCGTTTGATGTCAGGAAGGTCAGGCCATGAATACTGCGTTGGTACCGATCGACGGGTCTCCCGCCGCACTGCGCGCGCTGGCGCACGCCTTGCACGAACTGCGCAACCGTCCCGACGTGCATATCCATCTGCTCAACGTCCAGGCACCATTGGTGCATCCGTGGCCCGGCAAGCTGGTCTCGCCGGACATGATCGATGCCGAGTTGCGAGGCGAAGGCGGGCAGATCCTCGCGCAGGCTGAGGCGATGGCACAAACTGCCGATGTCGCCTGCGAGTTGCATGTCAGCATCGGGGCGGTGGCTGCGGAGATCACCGCGTATGCAGCCAAGCATGGCTGTGACGCCATCGTGATGGGCACGCACGGCAGGGGTGCCGTGGTCGGCCTGGTGCTGGGGTCGGTCGCGCAAAAGGTTGTGCATTTGGCGACTGTGCCGGTGACGTTGGTCAAATGACGGGCCTGCGCAGATCGATCGCTGCCATCGGCCCTGCCACCGTCACGTCGCTGCAGGAGCCATCGGCCAGCTGGCACGCATTGCCCCACGAAGACGTACTTCAGCGCATGGCCAGCAGCCATGACGGACTATCCTTTGAAGAAGCCGAACGGCGCCTCGCAAAGTACGGTGCCAACCGGCTGGCAGAGATGCCGTTGCGGCCGGCCTGGCTCAAGTTCGCCGATCAGTTCAAGAGCATGTTGATCGTGATCCTGCTCATCACGGCGGGGCTGGCGCTGCTGATTGGCGATGTCAAGGACATGGTCGTCATCCTGGTCGTGATCGTCTTCAATGCCATGCTCGGCTTCTACCAGGAGCACCGCGCCGAGCAGAGCTTGGCCGCGCTGAAGAAGATGCTGGCCTTGAAGGCGCGCGTGAGGCGCGACGGCCACCCCAGTGAGGTTGCTGCCGAGACACTGGTGCCGGGTGACATCGTGCTGCTCGAGGCGGGCGACAAGGTGCCGGCCGACGGACGACTGATCCAGTCGCACAGTGTGGAGATCGACGAATCCACGCTGACCGGTGAGTCGAACCCGGTGGCCAAGCACAGCGAAGCAGTGACCGCCACGGCCACCCCGTTGGCCGAGCGCATCAACATGGCGCTCATGAACACGGTGGTGACTCGCGGACGCGCCGAAATGCTGGTGACCGCCACTGCTGGCCAAACCGAGATGGGCCGCATCGCAGTGCTGATGCAGGAAGTCCCGCATGCGCCCACACCGCTGCAGCGCCAGTTGGACCGATTGGGCAAGCGCCTAGCGCTGATCGCCGGTGCGGTCGTTGGTCTGATTTTTCTGTTGGCGCTCTACCAGGGGGAGCCGCTGGCAAGAGCCGCGTTGACCGCGATCACCCTGGCCGTGGCGGCGATTCCCGAGGGTCTGCCGGCCGTGGTGACCGTCACGCTGGCGCTGGGCATGCGGCGCATGGCAGCGCAGCGCGCCGTCGTCAAACGCCTGTCGGCGGTCGAAACCCTGGGCTGCACGACCGTCATTTGTTCCGACAAGACCGGCACCTTGACCTTGAACCAGATGACGGCGCGCGCCTTTCTGCACGGCGGCCGGCATTACGTGGTGAGCGGCGAAGGCTATTCGACCGAGGGCAACATCGAGCCCGAGGGCGGCGCGATCAACGTCGCCGAACACGCCGATGCGCCCGACCTCGCCGCCCTGCTGCTACCGGCCGCACTGTGCAACGACAGCCGCATCCAGGGCGGCCAGCTCATCGGCGACCCGACCGAGGGCGCGTTGGCGGCATTGGCGGCCAAGGGTGGTATCGACGTGTTGACCGCCGCCGAGCACCTGCCGCGCATCGCCGAAATCCCGTTCGACTCAGTCAACAAGTTCATGGTGACCTTCCACCACGATGGCGAGCGTGTGCGCGTCTTCGTCAAAGGAGCACCCGATGTGCTGCTGGCGCGCTGCGCCGCCGTGGTGGGCGAGGATGGCGAACAGCCCTTGACCAGCACCACGCGCGAGGATCTGGTGCGGGAAATCGATGCGATGGCCTCGCGCGGTTTGCGGGTGCTGGCGATCGCAACAAGCAGCCTGGCGGCGCGCGACTTCGATCCGGCGGCTGCGCTGATGCCGCATGTAGCGGACCTCACCCTGCAAGGGCTCGTCGGCATCGTCGATCCGCCGCGTAAAGAGGCGCGCGAGGCGATCGCGCTGTGCAAAGCCGCCGGCATCCAGGTCAAGATGATCACCGGCGACCATCAGGCCACGGCTGCGGCAATAGCCCGCGAACTCGGCCTCACCGGCGAGGTGCTCGAAGGCCGGGACCTGGACCGCATGGACGAGACCGAACTGGCCAGTCGCATCGTACAGGTGACGGTGTTCGCACGGGTCGCGCCGGAGCACAAGGTGAGGATCGTGAAGGCGCTGCAGCGCGCCGGCCATATCGTGGCCATGACCGGCGACGGCGTCAACGACGCGCCAGCGCTGAAGAGCGCCGACATCGGCGTGGCGATGGGCATTACCGGCACCGAGGTGAGCAAGGAAGCCGGCACGATGATTCTGACCGACGACAACTTTGCCAGCATCGTGCGTGCGGTACATGAGGGGCGCACGATCTACGACAACATCGTCAAGTTCGTGCGCTTCCAGCTTGCCACCAACATGGGAGCGCTGGGCACGGTGCTCGGCGCCTCGCTGCTCGGCTGGCCAGTGCCTTTCAATCCGATCCAGATCCTGTGGGTGAACATGATCATGGACGGCCCGCCTGCGATGGCGCTCGGCGTCGAACCGGCACGCGACGGGCTGATGCGCCAGCCGCCGCGCAGCCCGCAGGCGGACATCATGCCCTGGCGACGCATCGGCAAGCTGGCCGCCTTCGGCTTGACGATGACAGCTGGAACTCTGGCGGTGTACTGGTACGGGATGCGCTCGGGTGATGCGCCGCGTGCCTTGACGCTGGCTTTCACCACCTTCGTGCTGTTCCAGTTTTTCAACGTCTTCAATGCCCGTGCCGAGACCGGTTCAGCCTTCAACCGGCACTTCTTCAGCAACCGCATGCTGTGGCTGGCGCTGATCGCCGTGCTGGCGCTGCAGGTGCTTGTGGTTCATTGGCCGCTGGCACAGGCGATCTTCGACACCACTGATTTGAGCGCCGCCGACTGGGCCCTGGCTGCCGCGGTGGCCTCGTCGGTGCTGCTGCTCGAAGAAGCGCGCAAGCTGGCAGCGCGTATCTGGTCAAACCGAGGAACACCTGGAGCAACCCTGTGAGGGTGCGCAACCTGGACCGTCTGTTTCAGCCGAAGTCGATTGCCTTGATCGGTGCTTCCGATCGGCCTCGGAGCCTCGGTGCAACAGTGATGCGCAACTTGCTCGAAGGTGGTTTCACCGGGCCGATCTGGCCCGTCAATGCGAAGTATCTCAGCGCGCTCGATCTGCGACATACAAGCGGGCCCTCACCGCGCAATCGCTCACCTCTCCACCTTGGTCGGTCGCCATGAGCCGGAGCCCGTTGCACGTGCGTCACCTCGAACTGCGCGTGCGCGAGCTTGGGCAACTGTTCAACTCGATGGATCCGACGCCCTTCCTCAACAAGGACCTCGATCGCGAGGCCGAGGCGTTCATCGAGACCTGGGCGCTGGGGCTGCCACCCGACAGTCGGCTGCACATCACCATCCACCTCGATCACCTGCCCGCCGAGGGCGACTCGAGCGCGCTCATGACCGACGCCATCCACAACTATTTCGAGTACAAGGCCGGCCTCGTGCGCGGCGATCTGAAACAACTCCTGAAACAAGGCAGGGTCAGCCTGTTGATCGGCCTGACCTTCGTCACTGTGTGCCTGATCGCGGCCGATGCCATTGGACAGCTCGGCACCGGCACCGCCTTCACGATCGCGCGCGAAAGCCTGACGATCGTCGGTTGGGTGGCGATGTGGCGGCCGTTGCAGACCTTTCTCTACGACTGGTGGCCGCTGGCCCGGCGGATCCGGGTCTGCAAGACTTTGACGCATGCACATGTTCGTGTGGTACAAGGCAAGTGACGAAAACTACAAACCTTGATGTAGCGCAAGCCACTAACGTCAGACATCCCGCATATTGACTCATTTAACTGGAGAACCTGATGGCCAAAATGAAAGCAGCGATTTTTGTCGAGCCTGGACGTATCCTGCTGGATGACAAGCCGATCCCGGATGTCGGCCCCTTGGATGCGCTCATGCGGGTGACCACCACCACCATCTGCGGCACCGACGTGCATATCCTCAAGGGCGAATACCCGGTGGCCAAGGGTCTGACGATCGGGCACGAGCCTGTCGGCGTGATCGAGAAACTGGGCTCGGCCATCAAAGGCTACAAGGAAGGGCAGCGCGTGATCGCCGGTGCCATCCCGCCCAGTGGCTGGAGCAACGCCTGCCTGTGCGGCTTTTGCTCGCAAGACGGTGCGGGCACAGCCCACGGCTGGAAGCCGA
>JBKJOH010000309.1:0-2589 GCA_046593295.1 Polaromonas sp.
AAAGAACGCCAGACTTTGCTGTTCTCAGCCACCTACCCCGAAGGCATCGCCAAAATTAGCCAGCAGTTCATGCAGGCACCGCAAACCATCAGCGTGCAGGCGCAGCATGAAAAAAGCAAGATTCGCCAGCGCTGGTATGAGGTGCCTGAGAGCGACCATGATGAGGCGCGTTTGAATGCAGTAGCTTTGCTGCTTAACCACTACCGCCCGGCCAGCACGCTGGCGTTTTGCAATACCAAGTCGCAGTGTCGTGCGCTGGTGGCCTATTTAAAAAGCCAGGGCTTCAGTGCGCTGGCCTTGTTTGGCGAGCTGGAGCAGCGCGAGCGTGACCAGGTGCTGGTGCAATTTTCAAACCGCAGCTGCTCGGTACTGGTGGCTACCGATGTGGCCGCGCGCGGGCTTGATATCAACCAGCTGGAAATGGTGATTAACGTTGACGTAACACCCGATGCCGAGGTGCATATACACCGTATTGGCCGTACCGGCAGGGCCGATGAAGAGGGCTGGGCCATCAGCCTGGTCAGCATGGACGAGATGGGTTACGTCGGCAAAATCGAGCAACTGCAAAAAGCCGAATCCGAATGGCACAAGCTGGCCGAGCTGACACCTGCCAGCAAAGAGCCACTGCTGCCGCCCATGGTCACACTGCAAATCGTCGGTGGCCGCAAGGAAAAAATTCGTGCCGGCGATGTACTGGGCGCACTCACGGGTGAGGCGGGCTTTACGCGCGAGCAGGTCGGCAAAATCAATGTGAACGAATTTTCAACCTATGTGGCCGTTGACCGCGCTATTGCGGCTGATGCACAGCACAAGCTGTCGCTGGGTAAGGTCAAAGGCAAGAGCGTCAAGGTACGCTTTATGGATGAAGCTTGAAGCCTGACACAGCCGCTTGCCGACGGCGCTCCAGATAAGCCTGCAACTCGCCGACCAAGCCTTTGCGAAAAGCCAGCACACAAAGCACAAAAATCACGCCAATGATGACGGTAACCCACGAGCCAACTTTGTCAGCCAGCAAGTTTTGCAGCGATATGACGATACCCGAGCCTAACATCGGGCCAAAGAAGGTGCCTACACCGCCCAGCAGCGTCATCAAAATCACCTCGCCCGACATCGACCAGTGCACATCAGACAGCGTTGCAAAACCCATGACCAGCGTTTTCATGGAACCCGCAAGGCCCGCCAGCGCGGCAGACAGCACAAAGGCCAGCAGCTTGTAGCGGTCGACGTTGTACCCAAGTGAAATGGCGCGCGGCTCGTTTTCACGAATCATCTTGAGCACCTGGCCAAACGGCGAGTGCACGATGCGCGAGATAAACAGGAAACACAGCACAAAAATGGCCACTACGAAGTAATACATGGTGGTGTCTGGCTCCAGCGAAATCAGGCCCAACAGCTTGCCGCGCGGGACACCCTGCAAGCCGTCCTCACCACCGGTAAAGGGCGCCTGCAGGCAGATAAAATAAACCATCTGCGCAATGGCCAGCGTGATCATGGCGAAATAGATGCCCTGACGCCGGATGGCCACCAGACCCACGACCAGACCAATCAGCCCGGCTGCCACCGTGCCGGCCAGAATGCCCAGCTCAGGCGTCCAGTTCTGTGACTTGACGAACCAGCCAGTGACGTACGCAGCCGAGCCAAAGAATGCAGCGTGGCCAAACGACAGCAGGCCGGTAAAGCCCAACAGCAAATTGAAAGCGCAGGCAAACAGGGCGAAGCACAGCAGCTTCATGACAAACACGGGGTACAGCCCGATCATGGGTGCTGCCAGCGCCAGGGCCAGCAGTGCCATGTAAGTAATGCGGGTGATATTGAATGTAGCGACTTGGGTCATAGGGGGAGTGTTTACGGCTTCATTCATGGTTTACGCCTCCTTGCCAAAGAGGCCGGCCGGCTTGACCATCAGCACGATGATCATGATGACGAACACCACAATGCTCGACGCTTCAGGGTAAAACACCCGCGTCAATCCTTCGACGAGGCCCAGCCCGAGACCGGTAATGACTGAACCCAGAATCGAGCCCATACCACCAATCACCACCACAGCAAACACCACGATGATCAGGTTCGAGCCCATCAGCGGGTTAACTTGGATGATGGGCGCGGCCAGCACTCCGGCCAGTCCGGCCAGCGCGGCGCCGGCGCCGTAGGTGAGCATCACCATCAGCGGCACATTGATGCCGAAGGCCTGGACCAGCTTGGCGTTCTCGGTGCCGGCGCGCAGATAGGCTCCCAGCCGGGTGCGTTCGATCAGGAACCACGTGCCCAGACAGATCACCAGCGATGCCAGCACCACAAACGCCCGGTAGTTCGGCAGGATCATGAATCCGAGATTGGTGGCGCCGGACAGCAGCTCAGGCACCGGGTAGGACTGGCCCGAGACGCCGTACTGGTCGCGAAAGATCCCTTCGAGGATCAGCGACAGGCCGAATGTGAGCAGCAGGCCGTAGAGCGGGTCGAGCCCGTACAGCCGCTTGAGGAATGTGCGCTCGATGGCCACGCCGAAGGCGCCGACGACGAGCGGGGCTAGCACCAGGGCCAGCCAGAAGTTGATGCCGAACTTGTCCAGCATGATCCAGGCTGCGAAGG
>JBKJOH010000325.1:0-8814 GCA_046593295.1 Polaromonas sp.
TTCCAGGATGCCGTTTACGGCCCCATCAGCTACGACATCGCCAGCCTGATGCGTGACGCATTTTTAACCTGGGAAGAAGACTTTGTACTCGAAGTCACCGTGCGCTACTGGCAGCAGGCGCGCAAAGCCGGCCTGCCAGTGGGCGATGACTTTGGCGAGTTTTACCGTGCGGTGGAATGGATGGGCTTGCAGCGCCACCTCAAAGTGCTTGGCATCTTTGCACGCCTCACACTGCGCGACGGCAAGCCACGCTATTTGCTGGACACGCCGCGCTTCATCAAGTACGCCCGCAATACCGCCGCGCGCTACCGCCAACTCGGGCCATTCATGGTGCTGTTAGATGAGATTGAAGGCAACGTGACCCGCGTGGGGTATACGTTTTGAGCTGCCCTGAAAATGGAATAACGCCATGAGCGCCCGCTTTTACGTTGATGCTCGGCTCGCCAGCGGCGAGGCCTTAAGCTTGCCAGCGACTGCGGCAAGGCATGTACAAGTGCTGCGCATGCAACCCGCAGGCAGCATCACGCTTTTCAATGGTCATGACGATGTGGGCGAAGGCGAATTTGAAGCCACCATCACCCGCATGGGCCGCAGCGATGTAGAAGTCACCATTGGCCACTACACAGCGACCGAACGCGAAGCCAAGCGCGCCGTGCATCTGGCCCTCGGCATGCCCGCCAACGACCGCATGGACTGGCTGGTTGAAAAAGCCACCGAACTCGGCGTGACCAGCATTCAGCCCCTGATGACCGAACGATCCGTGTTGCGCTTGAGCGGTGAGCGCGCTGAGAAAAAACTCGCCCACTGGCGTGCCATCGCCATCGCGGCCTGTGAGCAATGCGGCCGCAACCGCGTCCCGGTGATTCACGGGGCGACCTCTTTAAGCCAATGGCTGAAAAGCACTGCACAACAAGCCATCACCAGCCAACGACTGCTGCTGTCGCTGCAAGGCAGCACCCAGCCGCTAGCCCAAACCGTCAACATCACAAGCGCAACGCCCTTGCTATTCCTGAGCGGCCCTGAAGGTGGCCTAAGCCCAACCGAAGAAGCCGCCGCATTTGCCAGTGGCTTCAAGCCCGTCACGCTGGGGCCTAGAGTGCTGCGCGCCGAAACCGCGCCGCTGGCTGTGCTGGCAGCGCTTTTGCTATAAGTTCAGGAGCTGCTTGCGCCCGTATTTGTTGGGCTACAGCCCGAAACAGGATTCAAAATCGCATTTTCAGGCAATTTTTTGACCTCAAAGCTAAAAGTCAGCTACGATTGCCTGTTTTTTGAGCAAAAAGATAATAAAGACATCACTAAGTTATTGAAAATAAACGATTTTTCGTCTTTTTGAATTTCATTATCTTGGCCCAAAGATAATGAAACAGGTCGAAATGCCAGCCGAAAGCCGCGTTCGCTGCTTTTATCTACCCACCCTAAAGCACAGCAACTCGCCGCTCTTCTTGCAGCCACTGCGCCACCAGGCCCGCCAAGCTGCCGCCCGGGCTTGCGTGCGCCACCACGATGCTGGTGGCCAGTTGCGCTACCTGTGCATTGCGCAGGCCAGCCGCTTCGCTGGTAAGCCGTGTGACGGCGCTAACACTACTAACCACCGCCATACGGCCCTGCGCCAAGGGTTCAGCCCATGCAGGCGGTAATTTGGTGCCGCCCACTGGCCGCGCCAATACTGCCACCACTGGGCTGCGGGCTTGCAGCAATACCGTCAGCGCAGACTGCTCCAGCGGCGAATGAAAGCCACTTACCACCACTTGCCCGGCCTTGGCCTGCTGCAAAGCCCAGTCCATGGCCGCACGAATGGCCACGCCGGGGCACTGGCGGGAGGCAAAAAAGGCCGTCATGGGCTGCGCCAGCAGAGCCTGCTCACCCACGCCGGTCAGCGCTAAGTCATGGTGGTTGCAATGCCAGTTCAACATGTCAAAAACGACCTTCTGGATAAAGGAATTTCAATCAAGTCTTTGATTTATATGGATTTTTTTGGGTTTGAAATTCCTTTATCCAGCGGCTCTAGATAAAGAAATAGCAGCTCGCTAGTCAGCGGCCAGTGCGCCCCCGTTGTCATCTGCACCTTGCAATAGTCCTAGTTGCTCGTCTGGCTGTGCGGGTCGGCGGTACGCCGCATTGCTTCTTACCCGGCCGGGCAAGGGCTCCAGCAGCCCCCGGTCCACCCAAGCGCGCAGCATTTTGGATGCCTTCAGCGTGTCCACTCCGGCAATGCGACATACGTCGGCATTGGCAATGGGGCCATTGCGGTCAACCCAATCATTCACCTCTGTCCACACTGCCGGGCGGTCTTCGTTAAACAGCGTCAGCGACAAAGTTTGCACAGCGGTCTCGGTGCTTTGGCGATACTGTGGTGGATACAGCTTGGCAGCAGCCATCTCGCCAAACATCATTCGTACACCCTCGCCATCGTCAATATTGGGCGGCACCGCAAACCCACGCAAGTTCAGCGCAATCAACGGATTGCGTGCTTTTGATCGGGCAAACTGGATGTTGCTTGGCGTAATGGCACCTGGCAACGCGCCAGGGCTTTCAACCACAATACGGTCGTCAAATACCCGCACAACAATATCGCGGTTCAGCCGGTAGTCACGATGAATAACGGCATTCACAATCGCCTCTTTCACCACCCGCTCCGGGTACTGGTGCCGCGTTTTGAAGCCACTGCTGGCCAGCGTCAGCCCTTGCGCCAGCTCGTCCAACACCGCTCGCACTGCAAGGTCAATCTGTTCAATCAACGGGCCACGAATAGTCTTGGGTGGCTTGCGTAAATTGGGCAGCGCATCGGTACCCCGCTCTTTGCCCGCGTAAACCATCAGCCGCAAGTCGGCACGGCTACCAAAGGCCGCCAACAAGCTGCCGGGTTCGTCAGCAAACAGCAACACAGCAGCCCTGCGTGGCAGCACCTCTTCACCGGCACCAGCGCCCTGCGGCTTGACCTTTTCAGCCAGCCCTATGCGCACCAACTGTTCGGCCTGCGTACCCACACGCAAGCCCCGGCTGGCCACAAAGCTGCGCCACACCGATGTGTCCAGCAGCTCCAGCGGCACAGCCACCGGCTCGGCCTCTGCACTGCGCACACCACGCTGGTAGGCCAGGTCTGCAATCTCCGCCGCGCTCAGCTCGCGGTTGCTGGCGTCCATGCGCGTCCAGGTGCCGTTGCCTACTATCGAATGCACTTGGTCGCTCTTTTCTACCCGCAGCAGCACCACATGGCCTGGCTGGCCGTTGTGCAGTGTGCATGGCAGGCGAAGCCAGTGCAGCTTTTCAATCGGCGGGGCAAAGCGCTGCATCACATGGCGACGAAAGTCATCAAACGACTCCACGTTTTCTTCCACGCCAAACAGGCGGCTTTCGGGCTTGGCACCCGGCTTCAAATTCTTGGCATCGTCCACGCCAATCGCCAGCACACCGCCGTCGCTGTTGGCAAACGCGCAAACCGTCTCTAACATGCGCCCAACTGCCTTCGATGATGGCGGCAAGGTTGGCGGACACATCCAGTGCCCAGCGGTCGCCCCAGCGCGCAACGAACCAACTGGAGAGTGTTTCTGTGGCCTGGTGGTCGAGTACATCCACATTGAGTTCGCCGTGACGCGACAAGCCCGCTAACGTGAGATTGCTACTGCCTACAAAGCCTGTTATCGGGTTGTTGATATCGTCCCTGAATAATAGGTAGAGCTTGGCATGGAGTGGGTAGGGGAGGAAGAGCTTGACCACCACCTGACCTGCACGCAGTTGGCGGGCTAGCTGGCGCAATCCCAGCTCATCTTGCCCAGTTGGAATACCCAGCGTGATTTGCTCACGCAGGTGGGCGGCGAACTGGGTTTTAAGGCGGCTGGCCGTGGCGTTGTCAATCAAACCAGATTCGTCGGCCTGCCGGTACAACTTTCGAATATCTTCATGCGGTGGGCGTTGCATACCCACAAGCACGCGGCAAACCTGGCCGTGTTCGGGTTGCCAAGTTTGAACGATATCGTCGATCGCCTGCCATCCGCGCAGATTGAAATAGCCAATGCAAAAGTCTGCGCGCTTCGATTGCAAGAGCGTTGGACGCAGCGTGTCGAGCAGCTTTTGGTCAATGTTGTCGAATATGCGGGGCATGGCTTGCTGGGGCGTGTTTTAGTGGATGTAGGCGTGCGAGCTGGGTTTTAGGGTACTGGGTGAGAATACCCTCAAACTCTTTGACTTTCGCCGAAGCCACCACTGTCATCACCGGAAGCCCCATGAAGCGCAACCTCTGGCTGCTGGCCATCTGCCAGGGCCTTTTTCTGACCAACAACGTGACCTTCATCGCTATCAATGGACTGGTGGGCTTGAACCTGGCGCCACTGGGCTGGATGGCGACTTTGCCAGTGATGGGTTATGTGGTGGGCGGTGCGCTGTCTACCGGGCTGGTGGCGCGCACGCAAAGCCGCTATGGTCGCAAGACCTCGTTTCAGCTGGGGCTGGCCGTGGCAGTGGCATCTGCGCTGGTGTGCTGCTACGCCGCGTATAGCAAGAACTTCTGGCTGCTGGTGCTGGCTACCGTGGTGGCGGGTTATTACAACGCCAATGCGCAGTTGTACCGCTTTGCGGCAGCCGAGCTGGCGCAGCCTGCATTCAAGGAAAAAGCCATCTCGCTGGTGATGGCGGGCGGGCTGCTGGGTGCGGTGCTTGGCCCTAATTTGGCGGAGCGCACCCGCAGCCTGACGGAGGTGCCATTCGCTGGCGCCTACCTTGCGCTGGCCGGTGTTGCGCTGCTGGCTATGGCGCTGCTGGCCTTCATTGAGTTTGCACCGGCCCCGGTCTCGGTGGTGGGCGTGGCCAGCAACACTGGCAGGCCGCTGGTCGAGATCATGCGTCAGCCCGTCTTCATTGTGGCGGCTAGCGCGGGTGCTTTGAGCTATGGCGTGATGAACCTGCTGATGGCTGCCACGCCGATTGCGATGCAGATTTGCAGTCTGCCCTTTTCAGACGTGGCGATCGTGCTGGAATGGCACGTGATTGGCATGTTTGCGCCGGGCTTTTTTACCGGGCATTTAATCAAGCGCTTTGGCACCTTGCCCGTCATGACGGTGGGGCTGGTGCTTAACATCATGTGCGTGGTGATTGCGCTGTCGGGGGTTGATTTTGTGCAGTTTGTAGCGGCCCTGTTTTTGCTCGGGCTGGGCTGGAATTTTCTCTTTACTGGCAGCACCACACTGGCGCTGACAACCTATCGCCCGGAAGAAAAAGACAAGGCACAAGGCGCGCTTAATTTTTGCGTTTTCGCGGTGCTGGCGGTGTCATCACTGGCCTCGGGCGTGCTGGTCACCATCCAGGGCTGGGCGCTGTTAAACCTTGGCTCGCTGTTGCCGCTGGGGCTAACAGGTGCAGCGCTTTTGTGGCTTGCGCTACAGCGGCGGGGCGGACAAAATGCCTAGTCGGTATGTGCAAGCGTTGATGCCAGTTTTGGCTTTCTAAATTCACCAGGGGATTTGTCATGGGTTTACTCGATTCGGTTTTGGGCGCGGTTATGAACAACGGTCAATCGCAAGCGCCTGGCAGCGGCATAGGCGGTGGCTTTGGTGGCCTGATCGGTATGCTGACCAGCAACCCGCAGTTGGTTCAAGTGGTCACCGGTATGCTCAGTAACGATGGTGGGCACGGCGGACTGGGCGGACTGATGGCCAAGTTTCAGGGCGCGGGCCTGGGTGATGTGATGAGTTCATGGATAGGCAGTGGGCCCAACCAGCCTGTCTCTAGCGAAGAAGTCACCAGCGCGCTGGGCTCGGGAACGATTGCAGACATTGCTGCAAAGCTGGGTGTAAGTCACGAGGAGGCAGCAGAGCAGTTGTCGCAGATGTTGCCTAACGTCGTCAATCACCTGACACCCGGCGGCGAAGCCCCGGCGCAAGGCCTGGGCAATAGCGGCGACCTGATGGGCATGTTGGGCGGCTTGTTGAAGGGGCGCTAAAGACAATTTGGCGGCATCAACACAAAACTGTTGCTCTGTTTTTAATAGCTGGCCGCGCCCATATTGATTGGGCTGCGGCCATTTTTATGCCTTAAAGCGGGCATCCAGCCAGTGAGTGACCATTCGTACAAGGCTAGGTTTTCGCCGTCACGGGCCACAAAAGGTGCGAGCATGTCTCAAACCAAACCGGCTGCTCAGCCCGGCATACGGGCCATCACATGGGCCACCGCAGCGGTGAGTTTTTTGGCATAGGGCACATGCAAAAACTCGTTCGGCCCGTGCGCGTTGCTCTTGGGGCCGAGCACGCCGCAGACCATCATTTGCGCTTTCGGGAAGCCGGTACTCAGCATGTTCATCAGCGGGATCGTGCCACCCTGGCCTATGGTGCCGCAGGGTGCGCCGAAAAAGCTTTGTGACGCATCGTTAAGTGCGTTTTCAAACCACGGCACTGTGCCGGGTGCGTTCCAGCCGGTTGTGCCGCCGCCTTCAAAGGTGACTTTGGCCTGGTAAGGCGCGTTGTCTTCAAGCAGTTTTTTCAGCTCCTGCACAGCCGCGCCCGCATCCACCAGCGGTGGAAAGCGCAGTGACAGCTTAAAGGCCGTGTAAGGCCGCAGCACATTGCCCGCGTCTTTAAAAGCCGGAAAGCCTTCGGCACCCGTCACGCTCAAGGTGGGCCGCCAGGTGCGATTGAGCAATGCCTCGACCGGGTCAGTTGTCATCGGCAAAGTAAATGCATTAGAGGCGCTGGAACCCTCACAGTCGTAGTGCGCCCACGGAAAGCGCTTGTACAACTCATCACCCAAAACGGCTGCTGTGGCATGGGCTTGCGTCAATCGGTCTGCGGGCACTTCACAGTGAAAACTTTGCGGCAACAGGCGGCCGGTTTTGCTGTCTTCCAGACGATCCAGAACCTGCCGCATGATGCGAAAGCTTGACGGCACCACGCCGCTGGCATCACCCGAATGCACGCCTTCGGTCAACACTTCGACCTTGAGCACACCGCCGCCCATGCCGCGCAGGCTGGTGGTCAGCCAGAGCTGGTCGTAGTTGCCAGCGCCCGAGTCCAGGCAGACGACGAGCGCCACATCACCCAGCCGCTTTTTAAGCGCATTGACGTAAGGCAGCAAATCGTAGGAGCCGCTTTCTTCACAGGTTTCAATCAGGCCGACGATGCGCGGGTGCGGCACACCCTGACTCTTGAGCGCCTGCACAGCGGCAATGCTGGCATAGACCGCGTAGCCGTCGTCAGCGCCACCACGACCATACAGCTTGCCGTCTTCATACTTGGGAGTCCATGGGCCAAGGTCGCTGCGCCAGCCGTTGAACTCGGGCTGCTTGTCAAGGTGGCCGTACATCAATACGGTTTGCGTCGAATCAGATCGGGTTGCAGGAATTTCAAAAAACAATACCGGGGTGCGGCCATCGAGTTTGATGATTTCAAGCGTCAAGCCTTCGACCTTTTGCGCCTCTACCCACGCTGCCGCATTGCGCATCACGGTGTCGATATAGCCATGCGCGGCCCAGTCAGCATCAAAGCTCGGCGATTTGGCCGGGATGGCGATGTAGTCGCTCAGCTGCTTGACGATGTCGCCGTCCCACTGCGCATCAATCTGCGTCTGGGCTGTGGCGGCATTCAAAATGCTGGCGGGAATTTCGCGGTGCAGGGGTGCGTTCATGGAGCTTCCTTCCAGGGAGTCATCGGTATTGTCGTCACTCTACGCTTATGCCAAAAACCGCGCTACCTGCGGGAAAAGGATTTGGCGGATAACCAGGCGTTTTTCAGGTGTAGTTCGCCATCGTCTCACCCAGCCGAATGCCGCGCCCGGGTGCCCAGTCCGGGTTGAAGACGACAGGACTTTCCGTCGATTTGGGGAACAGCATGACGACGGTGGAGCCGAGCAAAAAGCGGCCCATTTCATCTCCTTTTTTCAAAGTAACTTCACCTTGCTGCGTCGAGTAGTCCCACGTCTTGACGACTCCGCCACGCGGCGGATTGACCACGCCGTGCCACACGGTCGCCATGCTGCCGACGATGGTGGCGCCCACCAGAATCAGGACAAACGGGCCGCGTGGCGAATCGAAAACACAGACCACGCGCTCGTTGCGTGCAAACAAGCCGGGCACGCCGCGCGCGGTCACAGGGTTGACCGAGAACAAATCGCCCGGCACATAAATCATGCGGCGCAAGCGGCCATCACAAGGCATGTGAATGCGGTGGTAGTCGCGCGGGCTTAAATAAAGCGTGGCGAAGCTGCCGTTTTCAAACTGCTCGGCCAGCGCTGCGTCACCGCCCACAACGGCGGTGGTTGAATAGCTGTGGCCCTTGGCCTGAAAAATCTGGTCACGTTCAATCGCGCCAAACTGGCTGATGGCACCATCAACCGGGCAAATCAGATCCGCACTTGCCATTGGCCGCGCGCCGGGTTTGAGCGCACGCGTGAAAAACGCATTGAAGGTCGCGTAGCTGGCAATGCTGGAGTCCAGCGCCTCATCCATGTTGACCTGGTACTTCGCCACAAAGCGCCGAATGATTTCAGTCGTGACCCAGCCGCGCTCGCGCGACGACACCCAGCCGGCGAAGGCTGTGAGGGCTTGTTGGGGCACAAGGTAATGCGGCAGTACGGCAAGGCGGTCAGAGTCAAACATCGTACAGGGATTTTAGGCGGGCCAGCTGTAGCCGGAAGCGGAAGGCTTCTGAAAAAGAAGCCGCGGGCGTAGTAGCTATTGAGGTTCTGTCGCAATAGTGAGCAAGGGGCGGAGAAAGGTGGCGACCGCGCTTCGAGATCAAAACGCCAGGCTGTAGAACTGCTCAGCTGCGGAGATGGCTTGTCCACCGGGGCAGTGCAACTGCCCCTTCTTGATCATGTGCATGGTCTCGA
>JBKJOH010000132.1:0-12183 GCA_046593295.1 Polaromonas sp.
CTACGACCCGACCTTTGCGCATGAAGTTGGTGTGATCCTGCACCATGGCCTCAAACGCATGGTCGAGCGCCAGGACAACGTGTATTTTTACCTGACGCTGCTCAACGAAAACTACCCCATGCCTGGCCTGCAGCCTGGCACGGAAGAGCAGATTATCAAGGGCATGTACCTGTGCAAGCAGGCGCCGGCTCTGGCCGCGAAGGCGCCGACAGTGCAGTTGCTGGGCAGCGGCACCATCTTGCGTGAAAGCATCGCCGCTCAGGAATTGCTCGAGAAGGACTGGGGTGTTGCCGCAGGTGTCTGGAGCTGCCCGAGCTTCAACGAACTGACGCGTGACGGCCAGGACGCTGATCGCTGGAACCTGCTGCATCCGACCGACACGCCCCGTCTGCCCTTCGTGACGCAACAGCTGTCGGCCAGCGCCGGTCCGGTGGTCGCCTCCACCGACTACATGAAAGCTTATGCCGAGCAGATACGTCCCTTCATCCCAAAGGGTCGCACTTACAAAGTGCTGGGCACCGACGGTTTTGGACGCAGCGACTTCCGCAGCAAGCTGCGCGAGCACTTTGAAATCAATCGCCACTACATCGTGGTCGCGGCGCTCAAGGCATTGAGCGAAGAGGGCACAGTGCCGGTTGCGAAAGTGGCCGAAGCCATTAAAAAGTACGGCATCCAAGCCGACAAGATCAACCCACTTTATGCCTAAGCTTTGATCGCTTGAGCATTAAGGAGACACACATGGCAATCGTAGATATTCAAGTTCCTGACTTTGGCGACTTCAAAGACGTGACGGTGATCGAGGTGCTGGTCAAGGTGGGCGACAGCATCAAGGTCGAGCAGTCTCTCATCACCGTCGAGTCCGAGAAGGCCTCGATGGAGATTCCATCATCCAGCGCAGGCGTGCTCAAAGAGCTCAAGGTCAAGCTGGGCGACAAGATCAATATTGGGGACCTGCTGGCGGTTGTGGAGGGCGTTGGGGTTGCAGTTGTCGCTAGCCCCTCACCCCAGCCCTCTCCCCAGAGGGGCGAGGGGGCAAGTCCAGCCGTGCCTCCACTCCCTCTCCCCCCGGGAAAGGGCCGGGGTGAGGGTGCAGCGGTTGCCAAGAGTGCTGACCTCATCGCATCCCACAACCCAAGCGCAGCCCCCACAGGAACGCTCCCCCATGCCTCGCCCTCGGTGCGCAAGTTTGCGCGCGAGCTTGGCGTGCCGCTGGCTGAAGTCAAAGGCGCAGGCCCCAAAGGCCGTATCACGCTGGACGACGTGCAGGCTTATACCAAATCCGTCATGTCAGGCGCAGTGCAAACCCAGGCCATCGCAGCCGCAGCACCCAAAGCCTCGGGCGGTGGTGCAGGTCTGGGCCTCATCCCCTGGCCCAAGGTGGACTTCACCAAGTTCGGTACAGTTGAAAGCAAGCCGCTGTCGCGCATCAAAAAAATTAGCGGTGCCAACTTGCACCGCAACTGGGTGATGATTCCGCACGTTACCAACCACGACGATGCAGACATTACCGAGTTAGAGGCGTTTCGTGTCACGCTCAACAAAGAATACGAGAAGGCGGGTGTCAAGGTCACCATGCTGGCGTTTGTTATCAAAGCTTGCGTGGCTGCACTCAAGAAGTTTCCAGACTTCAACGCCTCGCTAGACGGTGATGCGCTGGTTTATAAAAAGTACTTTCACATCGGCTTTGCGGCTGATACGCCCAACGGTTTAACCGTGCCAGTCATTCGTGATGCAGATCAAAAGTCCATCATGCAAATCTCGCAAGAGCTGGCTGATTTGTCTAAAAAAGCGCGCGACGGCAAGTTGAGCCCTGCTGAAATGACAGGTGGTTGCTTCAGCATTTCGTCACTCGGTGGCATAGGTGGCAACTACTTCGCGCCCATCATCAACGCACCCGAAGTCGCCATCATGGGCCTCGGAAAATCAGCCAACAAGCCAGTGTGGAACGGCAATGCTTTTGTGCCGCGGCTGCTGATGCCCATGAGCCTGAGCTACGACCACCGCGTGATTGATGGTGCGTCTGCGGCGCGCTTTAATGCCTACCTAGGCCAGTTACTCGCTGACTTCCGCAGGGTCTCGCTGTGACAACGGTAGTAGTCGTCAAGAAGGCGGGCCAAGTTGCGATTGCTGCGGATTCGCTGGTGACGTTTGGCGACACCAAGTTGCCGCATCGTTTTGAAGACAACAGCAAAATCTTCAAGATAGATACCTCTGCGGGCATCAGCTATGTGGGCATGGCGGGGACAGTGGCGCACTTTCCAGCGCTGCGCAAGGCCATCGCGGCGCTGCCCAAAGAAGACCTGAAGTTCGGGTCAAAAGACGAGGTGTACGACACCTTTCTCAAGCTCCACCCGATGCTGAAAGAAACGTTTTTTCTGCAAACCAAAGAAGACGACAACGACCCCTACGAGTCGATGCAGTTCACGGTGGTCATCGCCAACGCCAGTGGTATTTACGGCCTGTACAGCTACCGCGAAGTTTTTGAGTTCAAAGAGTTCTGGGGCATAGGCTCGGGCCGCAACTTTGCGCTGGGCGCTATGCATGCCGCGTGGGGCTCCGGCAAAACCGCGCGCGAAGTCGCGCTGGCCGGCATGAACGCGGGCTGCGAGTTTGACAAAAGCTCCGACGGCCCGATTGAAGTATTCACCCTCAAATTGAAAGCCTCCAAATGAGCGCAAATTTAATTGACATCAAAGTCCCCGACATCGGTGACTTTGACGAAGTGACCGTGATTGAACTACTCGTCAAACCCGGCGACACGGTGAAGGTAGACCAAAGCTTGCTGACGGTTGAGAGCGAGAAAGCGTCGATGGAAATCCCATCATCAGCTGCGGGCGTGGTGAAAGAGTTAAAGGTCAAGCTCGGCGACAAGGTCAAGCAAGGATCTGTCGTGCTCTCGCTGGAAGCATCCGGGGCTTCTGTCTCCCCCTCACCCCAGCCCTCTCTCGCCAGCGGGAGAGGGGGTAATGCGCCCGTATCTTCGGCTCCCTCTCCTGTGGGAGAGGGCAGGGGTGAGGGCTCCCCGGCCCCCGCTGCCTCCACCTTCGCAGGCATGGTCGACCTCGATTGCGACCTGCTGGTTTTAGGCGCAGGCCCCGGTGGTTATTCAGCCGCCTTTCGCGCGGCAGACCTTGGCCTTAAGGTGATTCTGGTCGAGCGCTACGCATCGCTTGGCGGCGTGTGCCTCAACGTCGGCTGCATTCCCTCTAAAGCGCTGCTGCACGTTGCCGCCGTGATGGATGAGGTCAAACATTTTGAAAGCCTGGGCGTAACCTTTGCCGAGCCAAAGGTAGACATCAACAAGCTGCGCACGCACAAAGAAAAAGTTGTCGGCAAGCTCACCGGTGGTCTGGCTGCGATGGCCAAAATGCGTAAGGTCACGGTGGTGCGCGGCTTGGGTAGCTTTGTCGGTACGCATCACCTGCAGGTCGAGGAAACCACGGGAACGGCGCAGGAAAAATCAGGCAAAAAGCAGACGGTTGCCTTCAAGAACTGCATCATTGCTGCAGGCTCGCAGGCGGTGCGCTTGCCTTTCATGCAGAAGGATGGACTTGATACTGACCCGCGCGTGGTCGATTCCACTGGCGCACTGGCTTTGAAAGAAGTCCCCAAGCGCATGTTGATTCTGGGTGGCGGCATCATCGGCCTGGAGATGGGCACGGTGTATTCCACGCTCGGTGCGCGGCTCGACGTCGTCGAAATGCTGGACGGCCTGATGCAGGGCGCTGACCGCGACCTGGTCAAAATCTGGCAACAAATGAACGCGCCACGTTTTGACAACATCATGCTCAAAACCAAAACGGTAGGTGCCAAAGCCACCAAGGCAGGCATTGAAGTCACGTTTGAAGCAGCACCCGGCGAAGATGGAAGCAACGCAAGCGTTGCGGCCCCCGCACCGCAAACCTACGACCTGGTGCTGCAAGCCGTGGGCCGCACGCCCAACGGCAAAAAGCTCGCCGCAGACAAAGCAGGCATCACCGTCACAGACCGCGGCTTTATCCCGGTAGACATTCAAATGCGCACCAACGTGCCGCACATCTTTGCCATCGGTGACATCGTCGGTCAGCCCATGCTCGCGCACAAGGCCGTGCATGAGGCACATGTAGCCGCTGAAGTCATTGCAGGCGAGTTGCAGGGCAACAAAGAGCTGGCAGCCGCAGCCTTCAACGCCCGCGTTATCCCCAGCGTCGCCTACACCGACCCCGAAGTGGCATGGGTAGGCCTCACGGAAGACCAGGCCAAGGCTCAAGGCATCAAAGTCAAAAAAGGTCTGTTCCCCTGGGCAGCATCAGGCCGCGCGATTGCCAATGGCCGCGACGAAGGCGTTACTAAACTGCTGTTTGACGATAGCGATGAGGTCCACGGCCACGGCAAGATCCTCGGCGGCGGCATGGTCGGTACCCATGCGGGCGACATGATCGGCGAGATAGTGCTGGCCATCGAGATGGGCGCAGATGCCATAGACATCGGCAAAACCATACACGCCCACCCGACGCTGGGTGAGAGCATTGGCATGGCGGCTGAAGTGGCGCATGGGAGTTGTACGGATTTGCCGCCGGTGCGGAAATAACGGCAAGTCGCTACAGAAAAAGTAGCTGGCTGTAGAGTCTCAACAGGGGCTCGCGGCCTTTTTTTATGAATGCAGGCATCACTGGCCGCGCCCTCCAAGCGCTAGGCCGATACCAACGTAAGGCTATCTCGCCCGCCGATCAGTGCAGTCATTGGGGCCAATAAAACTGGTCGAAATGCACCTGGCTCAACGGCACCTTGGCTTGCAGCAACATGCGTTGAAGCTCCCGCCGGGATAGGGCTGCGCTATTTGGCTATTTGGCAGGTCGGCACCCCGCTGGTGCCCAATGGGGCAAAAACTCTTGGCGAGTCAGCCTGCCGCCTGCGGGTAAACACGTATTCTGAGGACGCGATACGGTGAGATATTTGGGCTCATGCGGTTGAATTTCCTATCCCTCAATTTCCTATCCCTCTTGATCCAGTGAGGAGTGACGCGTATGAGCCAGAACGAACCTCTGCGTCTGCACGTGCCCGAACCGACAGGGCGCCCGGGCCAGGAGACCGATTTTTCCTATCTGCATCTGTCACGCGCAGGCGAGGTGCGGCGCCCCCCGGTGGATGCCCTGCCGACTGAAACTGGCGATCTCGCCTACACGCTGGTGCGGGTGCTTGACGACGATGGCCGCGCCGTTGGTCCGTGGGTACCGCAAGTTGAGCCGCTGCTGCTGCGCACCGGACTGCGCGCCATGATGAAAACACGGATCTACGACGCGCGCATGCAGATCGCGCAGCGGCAGAAAAAAATCTCGTTCTACATACAGTGCCTGGGCGAGGAAGCCATTGCCACGGCCCATGCGCTGGCGCTGCAACCCGGCGACATGTGCTTTCCCACCTACCGGCAGCAGGGCCTGCTGCTGGCGCGCGACGACATCTCGATGGTGGAGATGATCTGCCAGCTCATGTCGAACGAGGCAGATCCGCTCAAGGGCCGGCAACTGCCGGTGATGTATTCGTACAAGCGCGCCGGCTTCTTCACCATCTCGGGCAACCTGGCCACGCAGTTCATTCAGGCCGTGGGCTGGGCCATGGCCTCGGCCATCAAGGGCGACACCAAAATCGCCTCGGCCTGGATTGGCGACGGCGCGACCGCCGAGTCCGATTTCCATACCGCGCTGACCTTTGCCCATGTTTACCGCGCGCCGGTGATTCTCAACGTGGTCAACAACCAGTGGGCGATTTCAACCTTCCAGGCCATCTCGGGTGGCGAGGCCACGACCTTTGCCGCGCGAGGCGTTGGCTGCGGCATCGCCTCGCTGCGCGTGGATGGCAACGACTTTCTCGCCGTGTACGCCGCCTCGCAATGGGCCGCCGAGCGCGCGCGTGGCAACCTGGGGCCGACGCTGATCGAGTGGGTCAGCTACCGCGCCGGAGCGCACTCGACCTCGGACGACCCGTCCCGCTACCGGCCGGCCGATGACGCGACGCGCTTTCCGCTCGGTGACCCAATCGCACGGCTGAAGGCACACCTGATCGGTTTGGCTGCCTGGTCAGACCAGGAGCACGAAGACACGCAAAAGGAACTGGAGGCGCAGGTGAGCGCCGCGCAAAAGGAAGCCGAGCGCCATGGCACGCTGACCAGCGAACATGTTCCCAGCACCGCCTCGATGTTTGAAGACGTTTACCAGGACATGCCGGAGCACCTGCGCCAGCAGCGCCGGCAACTGCTGGGCGATGACAGAGCCCATGTCGCTGCGCTCCTGCCCGCCGAGGGGGCGCAAGCCTGCCTTGGGGCGGCCCGGCGGGAGGCTTGAGCATGGCCCGCATGACGATGATCCAGGCGCTGCGATCGGCCATGGACGTGATGCTGGCGCGCGACCCGAACGTGGTCATCTATGGCCAGGACGTGGGCTATTTCGGCGGCGTATTCCGCTGCACCGAAGGCCTGCAAGCCAAATACGGTCGCTCGCGCGTGTTCGATGCCCCTATCTCCGAGGGCGGCATTGTCGGCACGGCCGTCGGAATGGGCGCCTACGGACTGCGGCCGGTTGTCGAATTGCAATTTGCGGACTATATGTACCCGGCCTATGACCAGATCGTCTCGGAGGCGGCACGCCTGCGCTACCGCTCGGCGGGCGACTTCACGGCGCCCATCACCATCCGCATGCCCTGCGGCGGCGGAATCTACGGCGGACAGACGCACAGCCAGAGCCCCGAGGCCTTGTTCACCCATATTTGCGGGTTGCGCACGGTGATGCCGTCCAACCCGTATGACGCCAAGGGCCTGCTGATCGCCTCGATCGAGAACAATGACCCGGTCATCTTTCTCGAACCCAAGCGCTTGTACAACGGCCCCTTTGACGGCCACCACGACCAGCCGGTAGTGCCATGGTCGCAGCACCCGCTGGGCGAGGTGCCCGAGGAGCATTACACCGTGCCGCTGGAGTCGGCGGCGGTGTTTCGCCCGGGCGCGGACCTGACGGTCATCACCTACGGCACCATGGTCTTCGTGTCGGAAACCGCGGTCCGGGAGAGCGGCATCGACGCCGAGATCATCGACCTGCGCAGTCTGTGGCCGCTGGACCTGGCCAGCGTCGTCGCCTCGGTGAAGAAGACCGGCCGTTGTGTCATCGTGCACGAAGCCACGCGCACCAGCGGCTTTGGCGCCGAGCTGACAGCGCTGGTGCAGGAGCATTGCTTCTACCACCTCGAAGCCCCCATCGAACGCGTGACCGGCTGGGACACGCCGTATCCGCATGCCCAGGAGTGGGCTTACTTCCCAGGTCCGGCGCGCGTCGCTGCGGCATTCAAACGCGTGATGGAGGCATGATGGCCATCCACATCATCAAGATGCCCGACCTGGGCGAAGGCATTGCCGAGGTCGAACTGGTGGTCTGGCATGTGCGGCCCGGCGATAGGGTAGCCGAGGACCAGGTGCTGGCCGATGTGATGACCGACAAGGCGACGGTCGAGATTCCCTCTCCGGTGGCGGGCAAGGTGATGGCGCTTGGCGGCGAGGTCGGTCAGCTGTTGGCAGTGGGGGCCGAGCTGATCCGCATCGAGATGGAGGGCGCAGCTAGCGCCGCTACGGCACCAAAACCTGTCGCGCCGGTACACGTCGCGCCTAGCGCCCGGACAGCACCACGGCCATCCGGCGACCGCCCGATCGCCTCGCCCGCGGTACGCCGGCGCGCCTGGGAGCTTGGCATCGCGCTGCAGGCCGTGCCCGCCAGTGGAACGGCCGGCCGCATCATGCAAGCCGATCTCGACGCCTATGTCGCCAGCGGCGCGGCACTGGCGCTGCAAGCCGGCGTGGCCGGCACGCGCGATGCACCGCGGCACGACGAGGAAGCGGTGCGGGTCATCGGCCTGCGCCGCAAGATCGCGCAGAAAATGCAGGATTCCAAGCGCCACATTCCGCACTTCACCTATGTCGAGGAAATCGACGTCACCGAGCTGGAGGCGCTGCGCGCGCGACTGAACGCGCAATGGGGGGCGCAGCGCGCGCACCTGACGCTGCTGCCCTTCCTGATGCGCGCGATGGTGCTGGCGCTGCACCGGTTTCCGGGCATCAACGCACGCTTTGACGACGCGGCTGGCGTGCTCACGCGCCATGGCGCGGTGCACATCGGCATTGCCACGCAGACCGAGGCTGGCCTGCTGGTGCCGGTGCTGCGGCACGCCGAGGCGCTTGACCTGTGGGCCAGCGCGACCGAACTGGCGCGCCTAGCGCAGGCCGCGCGCGGCGGCAAGGCTACACGCGACGAGCTGTCGGGCTCCACTATCACCCTGACCAGCCTGGGCGCGCTGGGCGGCATCGTCTCCACGCCGGTGATCAACCGTCCCGAGGTGGCGATTATTGGCGTCAACCGCATCGCCCTTCGCCCGGTGATGCGTGATGGCGCGGTCGTGGCGCGGCAGATGATGAACCTGTCGTCCTCGTTTGACCACCGCGTGGTTGACGGCCTGGACGCGGCCGAGTTCGTGCAGGCCTTGCGCGGGTTTCTGGAATGCCCGGCCACGCTGTTCGTGGCGTGATGCCTGCCGCCTGCGGGTAAACACGTTTTCTGAGGACGCGATACGGTGAGATATTTGGGCTCATGCGGTTGAATTTCCTACCCCTTTATAAAGAATATTTATTCCTAAAATAAAGCATCACACCTTTGGTGCCGGACGGTTCCAAGGGAACAAAACTTCACAGCCTCCATGAACTACATCCACGCCAACGGCCTCAAATTTGCCTACCTTGCACAGGGTGACGGCCCGCTGGTGATGCTGTTGCACGGCTTTCCGGACACGGCACATACCTGGAGCCACCAGATGCAGGCACTCGCCTGCGCCGGTTACCGCGTGATAGCGCCGTTTCTGCGCGGCTATCCACCCACCGAAATCCCGATTGAGGGCTACTACGACAAGGCCACGCTGGCGAGCGACATTGCCGCACTGATTGAGGCGCTGGGCGGCGGCGCGCCAGTGCATCTTGTGGGGCAGGATTGGGGCGCGATCATCACCTATGCGGTGCTGGCCGCGCACCCCGAGCTGGTGCGCCGCGCCGTCGTGATGGCGGTGCCGCACCCGGCCGAAGTGGCCAAGAGCTTGCTGCTGGCCAAGCATGTGCAGCGCTCGTTTCACTGGTGGTTCTTTCAGCTCCCGCATCTGCCTGAGAAGGCGCTGGCTGAGAACGACTTTGCCTTCATCGATTACCTCTGGGACTATTGGACTGCGCCCGGCTACAGCGACGCAGCGCATATCGCCCAGGTCAAGCAAATGCTCAATCAACCCGGTGCGCTCGCGGCAACGCTGGGCTACTACCGCGCCATGTTTGATGCGCAAAAAATGGATCCGAGTCTTGAGGTTTTGCGCCGCGCGATGGAGCGCAAGATCACGGTGCCGACGCTCGCGCTGTGCGGTGCAGACGATCTTCGCGCCGAACTGATGACGGATCAGGCGCAATACTTTAGCGGCGAGTACCGCTTTGAACTGGTCGCCGGCGCGGGGCATTTTCTGCACCGCGAACAGCCTGCGCAGGTGACGCGGTTGGTACTCGACTGGTTGGGCAAGTCATAGGGCACGTCGGCATCGTGATAAAGCACTAAATCAGGCTGTAGCGCCCATCAATAGTGCGTAAGCAGCTACTGAATATGTAGCAGAACGGCCTGCGCGGTACGCAGCGCCAGATTCTTCCGCCAGGTCCGCCGCCGCGGCGAAGTTGAAGGTATGCCGCCCCATCATCACCGGGCAGCCGCAGGCGGCGGCCTCAATCAGGTTTTGGCCCCCCGTGGCGCAAAACTGCCGCCCAGCAGGGCCAAGTCACTGATGCCGTAATACAGGCATCATTTCAGTGAGCGAGTCGCCCAGCCCTTCATGACCCCACTCGCTGCGGCGAAGCACTTTGAAACCATGCGCCGCGATGCGTTGCGCGACCTCGTCAAAGCGCTGCGGGTGGCGCGGCACGATCAGCCATTGCACTGGCATCGCTGGCGTTTGCGCATAGACGGCGGTGAGCGCGGCGTAGGCGGGCGCGCGCACCAGGACAGGCGCTGTGCTTTGGCAAGCCGGTGTGACGACTGCAGGCACGACTATCTGGTGGCCTTTTCCTGCAAGGGCCGAGGCGTCTGCCCCTCGTGCAACACCCGGCGCATGGCCGAGGCCGCAGCCCACCTGACGGACCATGCTTAACCACGTTTACCCCCGCCTGCCGGTACGCCAATGGGTGCTGTCGGTGCCCAAACGCCTGCGCTACTACTTGCAGCGCGACAAGAGCGCACTCAATGCGGCGCTGCGTATCTTCCTGCGCGTGGTGCAGCAGAGTCTGCTGACCCATTGCCCCGGTGCGGCACAGTGCGCCCCTGCCAGTCTGCACCTGGGTGTCGTGCGCAGTTCCGTGGCTGACGCTACGTGGACGGATGCTGTCTGCACAGGCGGCGGGCCTGGTGTGTCTGGCGTTGGCCTAACGACCCAGCCTGAGCCGCAAGTCAAACCCAAACCACGCCCACCATCGCACTACCTGTGGGCCGCACTGATCGCCCGTATCTACGAGGTGTTCCCGCTGATCTGCCCAATGTGCGGGGGGCCAGATGCGGATCATCGCTTTCATCACCTTCATTGCAGACAGCCACAAAATCCTTGAGCACATCGGCGTGGACAGCGAGGCCCCGCGCATCGCCCCGGCACGCGGGCCACCGCTGTGGGATGACGGTGGTGCGCAGGAGCAGGGCGAGGGTGTGGATGCCGAACCGGAGTGGGATATGGCAGCCCAGCCAGCCCCCGACTATTGCGAAGATCAGCGCACAGACGGGTGAACCTGCTGACCTACAAAGCGACGACTGCGCCGGGCTAGGGCTGCGCCCGCAGCCCAGCTTTGCATGTCGTTTGTGCCAGTGGGCGGAAAACCCTTGGGAATTCAGATCGCCACTTCAGGGAAAGCACGACTCTTGAGGACGCTTTTCGGTGCCATACTTGGTCATATGCGGTTGAATTTCCTATCCGTTATCCGTTCAAAACCAGACCAGACCTTGCCAGCGAGGGGCCACAGGCCTAAACTCCTGTCAAATCACGCACCACCTTCAACCACCACCCGGAGACATCCATGAAAACCTACTTGATCCTGATCGCTTCTGCCGCATTGCTGGGCGCCTGTGCCAGCACCCCCGGCGGCCCGCGCGCGACCGCCCAATTGCAATCGACCCTAGGCAACCCGACCAGTGGCAGTGTCAGTTTTGTGCAGACCGGCAACAAGGTACGCGTCACCGGCGAAGTACGCGGTCTCAAGCCGAATGCAGAACATGGCTTTCATGTACACGATAAAGGCGACTGCTCCAGCGGCGACGGCATGAGCACCGGCGGTCACTTCAACCCTTCAGGTGCATCGCATGGCAACCATGACATGGGCATGCACCATGTTGGCGATTTGCCAAACCTCAAGGCCGATGCCAGCGGAGTCGCAAAGTTCAGCTTTGAGTCCAGCACCATCGCAGTCGGCAGCGGTATCAGCGACATCGTGGGCCGGGGCCTGATTGTTCACCGCGACCCGGACGACTACAAAACCCAGCCCACCGGCAACGCCGGGCCGCGCCTAGCGTGTGCGGTGATCGCCAAAGGCTGAGAGCTCAGCGCATGGCTGGCCCCCACGCTTGCCACTGGTGTGCCGCTGCGCCCCAAGGGGGCCGTTTTTCCTAGGGGCGGTCCGTCGGAAAACTTTCAAGCATCCCCTCGGCGCGCGCCAGGTCGTCTGCGGTGTCGATGTCGGTCACGACCTTGGAAATTCAGATCACCACATCAAGTACAGCACGACTCTTGAGGACACTTTTCGGCGCCATACTTGGCCTCATGCGGTTGAATTTCCTATCCCCATGACCCTTGAGAGGATCCACCTCGTACCTGGAGGTTTCTTCCTGATTGACGGCTGTTCTATCGCAGTGCCACAATGCCTCAGCTCTTAAGGAGGGAGGCCTCCATAGCATCTATCCTTGCAACATAATTTAATTCGAGCTTGACCCTTTTCTATTATGGTGGCTGGCTTGCAGGAGAAACAATCATCCGTGGCTGACTCGACTGGCTATCCCGCGAGAGGCGACCCGAATCTGCTTCGAAGCAGAATCCTCGACACCGCGATCGACCTCGCCGAACAGCGGGGCTGGGATGCCATGCATCTGCATGAGATTGCGCGGGTGATGG
>JBKJOH010000152.1:0-2881 GCA_046593295.1 Polaromonas sp.
AAGAAGCTATCAATACAATAGCAAAACAAAAACCGCCCTGGCTAGCAACCTGTCGGGCTTTGGGCATCGATAGCGAAAAAGAGCCCCAGCGAGGACAGTTTTTGCCGGATTTGCAGGAGGAATTGGGGGTCAGAGCCCAAATTCGCCAAGCCTTTGGCTCGCCCGCAGGGTCGGCGCGATGCGCCGCAGCGAAATTGGTGTCTGACCCCCATTTCCTAAGACAAAAAGCCGGTGAAAAATGGACCGCTGCGGCGCTTTTGCAGCCGATGCTCCCAAAGTCCGACAGGCTCCTAGGGGTTCGCAGCCATTGCCTCAGCCCCTCAAAGGCCGCCGAGCGTCCGGTGTCGTTGCCGCAGCCTGCGCCACGGCCAGATGGTCAAACGGCAGCGCCTGTTTGACCAGAATCACGGTGCATGGTGCCTGCATGGCGACTTTGATGGGGACGGTGGTCAGCAGCCGCTGCATCTGCAGACCGTGCGTGGCAGCCCCCATCACGATCATGCTGACATGGTTGCCCTGGGCATAACGCAGCAGGGCTTGCGCAACATCGCCAGATTCAAGGACGTGGAAAGAAACCGTCTGCCCGTTCAGGTCCAGTGGCTGCGCCCATTGCCGCAGCATGCCGAGGTAGCGCCGGTGAACCGTGGTTTCGCTGGAGGCGGCATCATGGCCAGGCGTTTCGCCCGGGCTGATGACCGTCACACAGGCCAGCCGCGCGCCGGGTCGGGTTCCCAAGGAGCGCGCCACCGCCTGGCGCAAGGAATACAGCGTGGCATCACTGATGTCACGGTGCGGCACGGCCACCATGATGATCGGCGTTTCGTCAATCTGCCGCGACGGCAATGCGCTGGGCTGGTAGTGCATGCCCGCCGCGCGCAGCCAGCGTTTAAAGTGGATATTGAAACCGGTGGGCCGGGTTCGGCGTCCGAGATCGGTGACCCGTATCTGCTGCGGATGCGACAGGTCAAAGGCCAGATGCGCAGCGGACGCATAGCGCCGCGCGGCCTCGCTCTCCAGGCAGCGCAGAATCGCCTCCTGCAGCCACTCCGGCAAATCGGGTCGCCATTTGCGCGGCGGCACCGGGTCCATCCACAGGCGCTGGCGCAGGCCCCCAGTGGTCTGCGGATTGCCAAACGGCAGCTCGCGTGTAGCCAGTTCGTAGAGCATGACGCCGATGGCAAAGATGTCGCTGCGCGGATCGCCGCGTATGCCCACCACCTGCTCGGGTGCCATCCAGGTGGGTGAGCCCACGGCGAGGCGCAGCTCCTCGGCCAGCAGGTCCGGGTAGTGGGCGTGACAGGACAGGCCGAAATCCAGCAACACAGCGCTGCCGTCAGGGCGCATCAGCACATTGGCCGGTTTGAGGTCCAGGTGGCAGACCTCTTGCTGATGCAGGCTGTGCACGGCCTGCGCCACGGCCACGCCCAGCCGGGCCACCTCTTCAGGCACCAGTGGCCCGTCCGTCTCGTCAAGCCATTGCTGCAAGGTGCGCCCCGGCACGTATTCCATGACCAGATAGGGCAGCTTCTCCAAGTCGCCGGCGGCAACGAGGCGCGGCACGTGGGTCCCCGTCAGCACCGACAATATCTGCAACTCGACCTCGAATCCCACGATGTTCTCGGCACCGTCGCCCTCGGTCATGTGCGGCACTTTCATCACCATGGGGAAAGGCTCGCGCTGCGCCGCCCCGGCATAGCTCACCTGGTAAATGTGCGCCATCCCACCAGCATGCAGGCAGTCGCCCACCACGAAGCCGTCAATCAGCGTGCCCGGCATCAGCCGTTTCACAGCCCCAGCTCCAGCCTTCGGGCGAAAGACTCCGGCAGTCCCGCCTTGCGGATGTCGTCTGCGGCGGCCAGGTGATCGTAGGCAACCCGGTGGAAAGTCAGTTCGGCGCGGTCTGGGTCGAACAGTGCATACATGGCCTGCGGATTACCGTCGCGCGGCTGCCCGACCGAGCCCACGGTGGCGATCCAGCGGCGGTGCGCTGGCACCGGAATGGGCATGCCCGGCGTCGGCTGAAAGCGCATCAGTCGCCGTCCCGTGCCACGGTAATAAAGGGTCTGCTGGTGGACATGGCCGCCAAAGACATAGCGCACGTTCGCATCCGCGCAAGCCGCGCTCAGGCTCGCCTCGGCGCGATGCGGGTTATCCACATAGTGCCAGCGCGTCGGCGCATCGGCACTGGCATGCACCATATAAGCAGCACCCACGGTGGCCGTCAGCGGCAAGGCAGCCAAAAACGCCAGATCCTCGGCACCAAGTCTGGCATGCGTCCATGCTGCACCACTCTGGTCCAGGGTCTGCACCCGTTCCGGCGGCGCAACCGCCAGTTCATCGTGGTTGCCCTTCAGCACGATGGCTCCGGCGCTTGCAAGATCACGCACCCGGCGCACCACTTCGGCTGCCTGCGCGCCATAACCCACAATGTCGCCGAGCACCGCAAAGCGGCCCGCCCCGCCCACTGCGGCATGCGCCAAGCATGCGTCAAACGCGCGCAGGTTGGCGTGGATGTCGGACAGCAGGGCAATTTTCATGGCGCACTCAGGCCTTTTGGGGCCCGTCGACCACCTCGGCCGCCGTCCTGAAGGCCTCTGCTGCTGCGGGTGCGCCGCAGTAGACGGCGACGTGTAGCAATATTTCTTGCAGCTCGGTGGGCGTTACGCCGTTGTTGAGTGCGCCGCGTACGTGGCCTTTTAGCTCGTGGTGTTTACCCATCGCAGCGAGCATGGCCACCGTTATCATGCTGCGGGTTTTGTGGTCGAGGCCGGGGCGTTGCCAGACATCGCCCCATGCTTTGGCGGTGATGTGTTCTTGCACGGGGCGGGTGAAGTCGGTCATATTACCGAAGGCGTTGGCCACAAAGGCCTCGCCCATCACC
>JBKJOH010000326.1:0-15206 GCA_046593295.1 Polaromonas sp.
GAGGCCATTAACTTGTAACGCTCCGCCGTCTTCTCGGCATCGTTCCAGTAACCCATGCCGACCAGCGCACCGCGGTGCACCAGTTCGCCAGGCTCTTCCGGGCTACAGGCAGACCCGTCTTGGCGAACTGGTGCATCGCGGTGCGCTGGTTGGCATGGGTTACTGGAATGATGCCGAGAAGACGGCGGAGCGTTACAAGTTAATGGCCTCAGATGCGCCGGGTCGGCAACCCGGCTTGCAATTGCCCGAATATGCGGTGTTCTCGGGCGATACGGTGCGTAAGGACGCCGAGGGGTTTTTGTACTTCATTGGCCGACGCGATGAAATGATGAAAACATCCGGCTACCGGGTAAGCCCCACCGAGGTGGAAGAAATCTTGTATGCCACCCAACTGGTGGGGGAGTGCGTGGCCTTTGGTGTGGATCATCCAAGCTTGGGTCATGCTATACATGTGATAGCTACTTATGCAGTAGGGACGGGGGCTATAGGTCTAAATGACTTGATGTTTGAATGCCGTACCCGCATGCCTGCGTACATGGTGCCAGCCGGCATTGAGATCGTTGCAGGGCCATTGCCGCGCAATCCGAACGGCAAAATCGACCGCAAACTGCTGTCAACCGAGTGGGTTGAGCGCCATGGCGGCTGAACGCAGTGCAAGTTCACCGCAGCACCCCGACCTGAATCCCAAGTTAGAGAAAACCTATGTCGATCACTGAACGCCAACTGCCCGTGCATGCCCCCATGAATCAGTTCCCCGTGCGCGATGGCGAACTGTTAGTCGGGGGCGAGTGTTTGTCACTGCTCGCCGCTCGGGTAGGGCAAACGCCTTTTTATGCTTACGACCGCTCGCTGCTGCGCGCACGGGTGGCAGCGCTGCGCGACGTGCTACCTCAGAGGGTCAAGTTGCACTACGCGATGAAGGCCAACCCCATGCCAGCAGTGGTGGGTTTGATGGCCGGCTTGGTGGACGGCATTGATGTGGCCTCTGCGGGGGAACTGAAGGTTGCATTGGATGCAGGCGCCGACCCGCTGGAGGTGAGCTTTGCCGGGCCTGGCAAGCGCGACGCCGAGTTGCGCCAGGCGGTGGCGTCGCGCGTGCTGATCAACGTGGAGTCGTTTCGTGAAGTGGTGGCACTGGAGGCGATCTCCAGCGAACTGAGTCTGCCGGCCCGTGTGGCGGTGCGGGTTAACCCAGATTTTGAACTCAAAGGTTCGGGTATGAAAATGGGCGGTGGTCCCAAGCAATTTGGCGTGGATGTGGAGCAGATGCCCGCGCTGCTGGCCGACATCGGCCGCGCCGGCCTGGCGTTTGAAGGCTTTCATTTGTTTGCCGGCTCACAGAATTTGCGTTCGGAATCCATCTGCGAAGCCCAACAGAAATCCTACGAGCTGGCGGTGCGGCTGGCACAGGATGCACCTTCGCCGGTGCGCTTCCTGAATTTGGGGGGCGGGTTCGGTATTCCCTATTTTCCGGGTGAACAAAGGCTGGATCTGGAACCTATCGGCGACAACCTGGCCCGCCTCGCCCAACGGGCGCATGACGAGCTGCCCGAAGCCGCGTTGGTGATCGAGCTGGGCCGCTACCTAGTGGGCGAGGCCGGTGTTTACGTGACGCGCATTGTGGACCGCAAGATCTCGCGCGGGCAGGTGTATTTGGTAGCGGACGGCGGCTTGCATCACCACTTGTCAGCCTCAGGCAACTTTGGACAGGTGGTTCGCAAAAACTATCCCGTCACGATTGGCAACAGGGTCGATTCGCTTGAAAAAGAAACGTCATCGGTGGTCGGGCCTTTGTGTACCCCGCTGGACCTGCTGGCCGACCGCATGACTTTGCCCGTGGCACAGGTCGGTGATCTGGTGGTGGTGTTTCAGTCGGGCGCCTATGGCGCAAGCGCCAGTCCTCAGGGGTTTTTGGGGCATCCAGCTTGTCTGGAAGTTCTTGTTTAGGGGCAGACCACTGAAAAATCCAACTTGGCTGCTGGTGGCCTTGGGCAGCTCATTCGCCGGGGCGGCGCTGGCTTGGCACCACCCTTTGTGGCCGATGGCAGCGTTGGTGGTCTTTTGGGTTTGGTGTCTCATGATGGTGTGGCGACCGGGCATCTGGCTTTTTGTGGTGCCCGCCTGCCTGCCGTTTTTGAATTTCTCCCCCTGGACCGGCTGGCTGGTTTTTGAAGAGTTCGACATCTTGCTGCTGGGTGCCTTGGCAGGAGGCTATGGGCGTTTGGCTTGGTCGTTGCGATCAGGCGGCGAGACAAAAATAGCTGACGGTTCGTGGCGGTCGATGGCCCCGCTGGGTCTGTTTTCTCTGCTCGGTATCACTGGCCTGTTGGCGTTGTTCCGCGGGTTCGCGGACGCTGGTGGCTTTACCTTTGACTGGTTTGCCGGGTATAGCGATGCACTGAACAGTGTGCGCGTGTTCAAGAGTCTGGGCTTCGCGCTGCTTTTTGTTCCCTTGCTGCAGCGTGAACTCGACCACTTTGGAACGCTTGCGAGTCAGCGGCTGGCGCGCGGCATGGTGGCGGGGCTGACGGTGGTCACGCTGGCGGTTTTGTGGGAGCGGGCCGCGTTTCCCGGGCTGTTGGATTTCTCCAAACCCTACCGCACCGTTGCCTTGTTTTGGGAAATGCATGTGGGCGGCGCGGCGATTGATGCTTACCTGGCGTTGGCGACGCCGTTTGTGGTGTGGGCCTTGTTCACGGCGCACCGTCCCTGGGTCTGGGCTGCTGCTGCCGCGCTTGCCTTGCTGACGGGCTATGCATGCCTGACGACATTTTCCCGTGGGGTCTATCTTGCTGTAGCAGGCTCATTGCTATTGCTGGGCGTGCTGCTTTGGGCACAAATGACTGGCTTCAACGCTCGGGCGTTGTTAGGTCCTCTATGGCCACGCTACCGGCCCGAGGGCTGGCGTGCGAAGGCCAGTCTGATGTTGATGCTGGCGCTGGCGGCAGAGGTGGCAGCGGTAGGGGGGGGCGGGTCGTTCATGATGGAGCGCCTGACCAGCACCGACCGGGATTTGCGTAGCCGCGTTGAGCATTGGCAGCATGGTCTTGATTTGCTGGATGGCCCCACCGACTGGCTGTTGGGGAAGGGCCTTGGCCGGTTACCGGCCAACTATGCAGCTCATGTTCCTCAAGGCGAATTTTCGGGTGATGTGAAGTTGCGTGATGAACAGGAGCCGGGCGGGGCAGTCAACGCGTTTGTGACCGTGCGAGGGCCTGATACCTTGAAAAAATTGGGCGGACAGTATGCATTGACGCAGCGCGTGAGCAATGTGTCGAAGGGACGGCATAGCGTCAGTCTGGATGTGCGGGTTCAGAGGCAAGCCGACATTTACCTGGCGTTGTGCGAAAGGCATCTGCTTTATGACGGAAATTGCCAGGTGGCATTTATTCGCGTCTTGCCCGGCGAAACCGAGTGGCAAAACATGGTGCTGCCGCTTGCCGGCGCCCCTTTGGCGGGCAGCCCCTGGTATGCGCCACGCTTGTCCATGTTCTCGTTATCGGTTGGCAATGCGGGTGGGCTTGCCGATTTTGACAATCTGAGACTCGTCGGGTCGTATCTACAGCCGCCGCTTGAGAATGGCAATTTTTTTAAAGGCATGGCGCACTGGTTCCCCGCTGCACAGTCCTATTTTGTGCCTTGGCATATAGACAATCTTTTTCTTGAAGTACTGGTTGAACGGGGGAGCTTAGGCTTGCTGTTGTTTACCGCGCTGATGGCGTATGGCCTGTGGCATTTGGTGTTCGGACGCGCCCGGACGCTCGCATTGTCTGCGTATCTGGCCGCTTCATTGTGTGCGGCGTTGCTGGTGGGGCTGGTCAGCAGCCTGATGGATGTGCCCAGAGTGGCTTTTCTGGTTTATCTTTTGGCACTGTTTTCAATTCAAACAGTGCCAAAAGTTGAAAGACGTTTGAAACGTCCGTAAGGACGTGTACCATGAAGGCCTGATCTCTATTTGTATCGCTATACCAGTGGAGGCTGGGGTGTACCGTTTGGCTCGCGCCGACCTGATTGCCAGCATTGTGCGCTAGCTGACGAGTGTTTAAAAGATGGGTTGTGCTTAATCATGGAAAAGGGGGGATTGAACATGCTAAAAATATTCAACCATTATTTTCAGAAGCGTACGCTTTTACTCATATCTCTTGATCTTAGTTTGGTGCTGGCTACCCTGGTGGTAGCCGTTCTGTCTCAAACGGCCGATCCAACCTCAGTCGCGTTTGGCGTTATGGTTACATCTTTGTTGCTGGCCGCCGGCGTAGTGGTCATCAATGCGGGCCTTGGATTTTACCAGCGCGTTTGTAGTTACACCTTGGGGCAGACGCGCGCCCGTGCCGCATTGTCATTGTGCCTGTCGTTGTCCTTGGGCTACGGAATTTTTCGTTTGTCGCCCCTCAAGCTGGAAGATGAAAAAGTTTTTTTACTCGCGCTGGTGGCCGCTTTGATTGTTATGTTGATGAAAAGGATTTATGCGGCCCACGCCACGCCGAGAAGCCTGATGCGTCAGCGTGTATTGGTATATGGCATGGGCGCACGTGCCAGGCTGGTTGGCAGAACACTGAAAAATTCAGATTCCAACGTTGATTTGGTGGGGCATTACCCTGGCCCCAATGAGTCCGTGACTGAGGTCTCAGACTGGGGCCTGCTATCGCCAAAAAAGTCGCTGACTGACATTGTGCTGGAAGAGCGGGTCGATGAGATCGTGATCGCCTTAAGCGAGCGACGTGGCGGCAGTATGCCTATGCGTGAGTTACTTGACTGCAAGCTGCATGGTGTGCGGGTCGTTGACATTGCAACATACTTTGAAAAAACATTGGGTCAGATCACGCTTGAGTCTGTGTCTGCGGGCTGGCTAATATTTGGAGACGGATTTGACCAAGGTGTAGTGCGTACCGTAATCAAGCGTATTTTCGACATTGTGTGCGCGACGTTGTTGATTCTGCTTTTCTTTCCCATCATGTTGGTGACTGGTATTTTGATATTGCTGGAGAGCGGCGGCCCTGTTTTTTACTTACAGGAGCGTGTGGGTCTGAACGGCCGACTTTTTAGTGTTGTGAAATTCCGCAGCATGCGTACCGATGCCGAGAAAGACGGAAAACCGCGCTGGGCCTCGCCTTCCGATGGCCGGGTTACTCGGGTCGGCCGGGCGATCCGCAAGTTGCGCATTGACGAGTTGCCGCAACTGTTCAGTGTGCTTGGCGGCAACATGAGTCTGGTGGGGCCGCGACCAGAGCGGCCTTATTTTGTGGATCAGCTGACGCAGGAGCTGCCTTACTACGCGGTGCGCCAGAGTGTCAAGCCGGGCGTAACGGGGTGGGCACAAGTGCGATACCACTATGGGGCTTCAGTCGAAGACTCGGCTGAAAAACTGCAGTACGATCTTTATTACGTCAAAAACCACTCGTTGCTTCTTGATCTTCTCGTACTTTTTGAAACTGTGGTTGTGGTTCTGACGGGCAAGGGTGCGCAGTAATATAGTTTGATCGGAGCCAACAAGGAACTCCAATGCTGCAGTTGATGAACCATGGATAGCGGTAATTTTGTTTTGATGGCGTGGAGCTATGGCTTAGTTGGCACAGTCTATTCGGTTTTTGCACTGCGGCTGCTTCAGCTCGGTTACTTGCGCTCTGCGCGTGAGTGGACCAAAACCACGTTGTTTGCGGCAGTCACTTGGAGCGCACTGTGGGGATGGTTTGGACTGACGCTTTTATTAACCGGCAAGCCACTGTTTTTGTTGTACAGCACATTATTTGACCTGCTGCGCTACGGTTCTTGGTTTGCTTTTTTGCTGTTCCTGCTTCGGTCGAATCGAGCACAGAGCGCGCCCGCAGGCATGACCTGGATGGCACCAGTTTCTGCCGCAGTGGTGTTGTTTGGATTGCTGGCGCTGTCCTTCACCGCACTGCGCATTAACGTTTTAGGAGACGCCTTGAGATTGGTCCTGTTCAGTTCGATGGCCTCGCCGGTGTTGTCCATGGTCTTGCTGGAGCAGGTGTTCCGCAATGTGACGGAAGATTCGCGCTGGAATATCAAGCCCTTGTGCCTTGGCTTGGCCGGTGCATTCTTGTTTGACTTGTATTTGTTTTCACAGGCTGTTTTGTTCAATCGCCTCGACGGTGATGCCCTCAGCATCCGTGGCGCTGTGCATACATTGATCGTACCGCTGCTGCTGCTTTCGATTTCCCGGCGTAGCGACTGGATTTCAAAAATTCGCCTTTCGCCCAAGGCCGCTTTTCATTCGGCAACGCTGCTGATCGCTGGCATTTATTTGCTATTCATATCGAGTGTTGGTTACTACGTGCGTTACTTTGGTGGCGAGTGGGGCCGTGCATTTCAACTGGGTCTGGTGTTCCTTGCCTTGATCGTCCTCATGATCCTGGCCCTGTCCGGCTCCGTGCGTGCCAAGCTGCGGGTTTTTTTGGGGAAGCATTTTTTCCGCTACCGCTTTGATTACCGCGACGAATGGTTAAAATTTACGCGCACCTTGTCTGCCAAAAACTCCCCGCAAGAAATGGGGCAACAAGTAATTCGTGGCTTGGCGGACATGCTGGAGAGTCCAGGTGGCGGGCTCTGGATGAGAACAAGGGGAGAGGCTGCATTCAGTCAAACAGCTCGCTGGAACCTGGCACAAACGCTGGAAAGGGAAGATGTCGACTCGCCCCTGTGCCACTTTATGACGACCAGCGGATGGGTGATCAACCTCGAGGAGTACCGGTCATATTCCCGCCGCTACGGGCAACTTAAGCTACCGGCCTGGGTGCAGGGGCTGGCGCAGGCATGGCTGATCGTGCCGCTTTTGGTGGGGAATGAACTGATTGGTTTTGTGGTGCTAGCCAGTGCGCGTACGCGGGTGGATGTGAACTGGGAGGTCAATGATTTGTTAAAAACGGCGGGCCAGCAGGCTGCCAGTTTTTTAGCGCAAATGCAAGCTACGGAAGAATTGCTGGAGGTGCGCAAGTTTGACGCATTCAATCGTATGTCGGCCTTTGTGGTGCATGATCTAAAAAACATAGTGACGCAGCTCTCTTTGATGATGAAAAATGCCAAACGTTTGGGCGATAACCCTGAATTTCAACAAGACATGCTGATGACGGTTGAGAATTCACTGGACCGAATGCGACAGCTGATGCTGCAGTTGCGAGAGGGCGCCACGCCGTCGGGGACGGCATTTGGGGTGAACCTAGGCGGAATCATTCAACGCATTGAAGCCGTCGCAGCAGGACGTGGCAGGACGCTTGAAGTTCAGTTATTGGAGCCGGTTGTGACACGCGGGCATGAGGAGCGATTGGAGCGGATCATCGGGCATGTTGTGCAAAATGCTTTTGATGCCACGGACGTTGGCGGGCGTGTCTGGCTGAATCTGGATCGTTGGAGCGGTTTGGCCAGAATCGTGGTGAGTGACACCGGGCAGGGTATGTCCCAGGAGTTCATTCGGGATCGCCTGTTCAAACCCTTTCAGACCACGAAACAAGCGGGGATGGGGATTGGTGCTTATGAAAGTTTTCAGTATGTGCAGGAGTTGGGGGGGAAGATTGTTGTCGATAGCGAACCAGGGCAAGGAACGAGGGTTGAAATACGCTTGCCACTGTTTGAAACACAGAACGAATCAGACCTTCACTCGCTGGAGGCCGCATGACATCCGAAAAACGCCGTTCATTGTTGATAGTTGAGGACGACCTGGCCCTGCAAAAGCAGATCAAGTGGTCGCTTGATCGGTTCGAGTCGGTAACGGCGCATGACCGGGAGAGCGCTTTGCTACAGTTGCGCAAAAACGCACCTGCCGTGGTTACCATGGACTTGGGGCTGCCGCCTGATTCTGACGCGGTGTCTGAGGGCTTTCGGCTGCTTGAGCAAATTCTGGCTTTTGACCCCGCCATTAAGGTGATTGTTCTGACGGGACAGAACGATCAGGCCAACGCCTTGCGTGCTGTGGCTATGGGTGCCTATGATTTTTTTGCGAAACCGTTTGAGCCCGAGTTGCTCAACCTGACCGTGGAACGCGCCTTCAGGTTGTTCGAATTGCAAAGCGAAAATCGACGGCTACAGACACTGTATCAACCGGACCCCCTGTCGGGTTTGATGACGCGTGACCCGGAGGTGCTTCGTATTTGCCGCATGATCGAAAAAGTAGCGAGCAGTAATGCCACGGTCATGTTGCTGGGCGAAAGCGGCACGGGCAAAGAGGTGCTGGCGCGCGGACTGCACAAGTCTTCTCCCCGGCGCACAGAGAAATTTGTTGCTATTAACTGTGCCGCCATTCCGGAAAATCTGCTGGAAAGCGAACTGTTCGGTTTTGAGAAAGGTGCTTTCACCGGCGCGGCAAAAATGACGCTGGGCAAGATTGAGGTGGCGAATGGCGGAACCTTGATGCTGGATGAGATTGGAGATTTGCCTTTTCCATTGCAGGCCAAGTTTCTGCGGTTTTTGCAGGAAAGAACCATCGAACGCATCGGTGGCCGGCAAGAAATATCAGTCGATGTTCGAATCGTGTGTGCGACGCATCAAGATTTGAATGCGCTCAGCAAAGAAGGCCGGTTTCGCGAGGATTTGTATTACCGGCTGGCTGAAATAGTCGTCAATATCCCTCCGCTGCGTGCCCGTGTGGGGGATGCAGCGATGCTGGCGCATGCGTTCGTGCGACGCTTCGCACAAGAGCAAAACCGATCCTCCATGACGCTCAGCGAAGAAGCTGTCAGGGCGATTGAACTACACCCGTGGCCGGGCAACATCCGCGAGCTTGAAAATTGCATCAAGCGCGCCACCATCATGGCAGAAGGCAGCCAGATTACTAGTGAAGATGTGGGCTTTAAAAATACTGCGCTGGATGAAGTTGACAGTTCACTGGATCTGCGCATGATTCGTGACAACGCCGAAAAGAGGGCAATTATTGCGGCGCTGGGGCGCGTCAATGGCAATATGGTCAAGGCGGCTGAATTACTGGGGGTGAGTCGTCCCACGCTTTATGATTTGATGCACCGATTAGGTTTGAAGTAGTTTGCTTGGTCCATAGTTTTCATTTCAAGGGTATAAAAATGAACGCCAAAAATTCAAAGACTTATACGGCCCTGTCGGCCTTGATGCTGACGTTGCTGCTTGCCGCCTGTGGGGATAAGCCTGAAACCATGCTCATCTCTGCCAAAGACTATTTGGCAAAAAATGACAGCAAGGCAGCGATCATTCAGATCAAGAATGCGTTGCAGAGCAATCCGGACTTGCCGGAAGCCCGCTTCTTGTTGGGGACGACGCTTCTGGAAAGCGGAGACCCCGTTGGTGCCGAACTGGAATTGCGCAAGGCCCTTGAATTGAAGCACCCTCAAGACTTGGTGGCTCCACAATTGGCCCGGGCCATGCTGGCGCAAGGGCAAGCCAAGAAATTGATAGATGAATTCGCCAAGATGGAACTAAGCCAAGCATCCGCCAAAGCAAGTCTACAGCTATCGCTCGCATCGGCCTATGCGATGCAGGGCAAGACCGAGATTTCACAGGCGGCCTTGAACGCTGCCTTGCTGGCGGAGCCGGGTTACGCGCCGGCGCTGATTGCGCAGGCCCGACAAAAGACCGCACAGCGAGACTTTGACGGGGCGCTGGCGATGGCGGATGAGGTGATAGCCAAATCGCCCAAGAATCATGATGCCTGGAATCTCAAAGGCGACATTTTGCGTTTTGCGAAAAACCAGGTCGACGAAGCCTTGGCGGCATATCGCAAAGCGATTGAAATCAAACCCGATTTTCTGGTTGGTCATGCGGCTGTCATCGCTATCTTGCTCCAACAAGGCAATCTCACCGATGCAGGGACGCAAATTGAGAAAATGAAGAAATTTGCGGCCCATCATCCACAAACCAAATACCTTGAGGCCCAGCTTGCGTTTCAAAAGAAGGACTTCAAATTGGCACGGGATCTGGTGCAGCAGGTTTTGAAAGTTGCCCCCACGAACGTGCAAGGCCTGCAACTGGCGGGCGCGGTGGAACTGCAACTCAATTCGCCGGTGCAGGCGGAAGGCTATTTGAGCAAGGCCGTGCAGTTGGCGCCCGAGCTTGCTTTGGCTCGTCGGCTGCTTGTCATGACCTATCTGCGATCAGGGCAGCCGGCCAAGGCGATGGCGACTTTGCTTCCGGCATTGAACCGGGATAACGTAGACCCTGCGCTGCTTGCAGTTGCAGGTGAGGTTTTTCTGCAAAACGGCGATGTAAAAAAAGCAGAGGAGTACTTCTCAAGCGCCACCAAGCAGGATCCCAAGAATGCGAAAAACCGCACGTCACTGGCCCTGATCCATCTTATGGGGGGGCAGGTCGACTCGGCATTTGGCGAGTTGCAGGACATTGCCGCGTCTGACACAGGCACCACGGCAGACATGGCCCTGATCAGTGTGAACTTGAGGCATCAAGAGTACGACAAGGCGTTGAAGGCAATTGACGGGCTTGAGAAGAAGCAGCCAGACAAGCCGTTGGCAGCCCACCTGCGGGGTAGAACCCTATTGGACAAAAGAGACATTGCCGGTGCGAGAAAGAGTTTTGAGCGAGCGTTGACGATTGATCCGTCCTACTTTCCGGCAGTGGTCAGTCTGGCAGCCATGGACATGGCCGACAAGAAACCTGAGGATGCAAAGAAGCGCTTCGAGGCCGTGTTGACCAAAGACCCTAAAAATAGCCGGGCAGCTTTGGCGTTGGCCGAGATCGCAGCACTGTCAGGGGCGACAAATGATGAGGTCGGTAAGCTGATTGGAAACGCTGTGGCAGCCAACCCCACTGATGCGGTGCCCCGTTTGCTTTTGATCGATTTCCATCTGCGTAACAAGGATGTCAGAGCAGCCTCGTCGGCGGCACAAAATGCAGCAGCGGCGCTGCCAGACAGCCCCGAGGTGCTGGATGCATTGGGCCGCACACAGCAAGAAGCAGGGGAATTGAACCAAGCCATTGCTACTTTCAACAAACTGGCAGGCATGCAAGCGTTATCGCCACAACCCCACATGCGCCTGGCAGCTGCGCACATGGCTGAGAAAAACAAGGATGCTGCGGTGCAAAGCCTCCGAAAAGCGCTGGAGATCAAGCCGGACTTGCTGGACGCACAACGTGCCTTGATCGTGCTTGACCTGGATGGCAAAAAGTTCCAGGATGCCCTGACGACGGCACGCACGGTGCAGAAGCAACGGCCGAAGGAGGCGGTAGGCTACGTGCTGGAAGGCGACATCAACGCCGCGCAGAAAAATTGGGATAGCGCTGCAACGGCTTATCGCGTCGGGCTGAAGCAGGTGAATTCGCCTGAGCTGGCAATAAAGCTGCACTCTGTTTTGTCGGCTGCCGCTAAAGGCGCGGAAGCAGACAAATTTTCAGCTACCTGGCAGAAGGACAACCCCAAAGATGCAGCCTTCCTGTTTTACCTGGGCGACCGCGCCATTGCGCGCAAAGATTACGGCAGTGCCGAAAAGAATTATGCGGCTGTGATCAAGCTGCAGCCCAATAACGCGATCACCTACAACAATCTGGCATGGGTGAGTGGAAAACTGAATAGAGACGGAGCGATTGCCTTTGCCGAGAAGGCTAATACCTTGGCCCCCAATCAGCCGGTTTTCATGGACACCTTGGCCGAATTGCTATCTGACAAGGGCGACTATGCAAAGGCGGTGGAGCTCCAGAACAAAGCACTGGTCCAGCAGCCGCAAAACGCCTTGTTCAAACTCAACCTGGCAAAAATTCACATCAAAGGCGGAAAGAAGGATCTGGCTAGGAAAGAATTGGAAGAGTTGACTAAATTGGGCGACAAGTTTCCGGCGCAGGCTGAAGTTGCGGCTCTTATAAGTGGCTTGTAGATGTGTCGATTTTTTTTACAACTATCAGCCGATCTGTAGGTTTTGAAAAAAATACCCATATAAATCAATAGCTTCACCGAATGGCGCGAATTATGCTTATTTTCTGCATTGCCGGGCTTAACGGGTGTTCAAGATGTTGGTTGACGCACTTGGAAACAGGCGTTGCGGAGATTTGTGATTCAGTTCAGACATGCAATTGCTGGGTGGCCGGATAGAATTCGACTCGGTTGGCATGAATTAGTGGGGTAAGTTTATGAGCGAAAATGACAGACAAGCGGAAGCAAGCGTCGACGTGACGAAAGCGCCTATTTCGGATTCGCATCCTGTTGCGTCGCCGTCCCGGCGTCGGATCATGCAACTGGGTGTTTCAGCCGTGCCGGTGCTCGCCACCTTGACAAGCCAGTCAGCGCTTGCTGGTCAGTGCATTTCAACGTCTGCTTGGGGGTCGGACCAAATTAGCAACAGTGCGAGCCAAGCGGCTAGGCACGCTGGTCAGGCTGTTCTTGTCACGACCGGCTGGACAATATCAGCTTGGAATTTGAACTCCGACACTCCGGGGACTTCTTGGGCGGCGTACAAGACCAAATATGGAATTACTGCAAACCCGAATTCGTTTACCTTTGCAGATTTATATGCAAAGGTTGGCAATATCTATATGCGGGACCCCTCGTCTTTCGGATATAGCCTGTCGACCAAAGTCGTTGGTAGCCTTGCGAGCGATGACAAGGGGTACTTCCTGGTTGCCCAACTGAACTACGCAGTTGGAGCCAAGCCGCCCGCCGCGTGCGTGACTGAAGCCAATTGGCTGGCGATCGTGGCGGGGACGTATCCAGCAGGCACGCCATGGACCTTGTCTCAGATTAGCCTGTACTTGAAGAACAACTACATTGTCCAAGCATGATTGACACGCTTGCACCTTTGTCCATCCTTTAATCTGACACACGATCTTGGCTTTGTGGTCGACAGTTTCGCCAGCCAGGCTAATTTTCGCATCATGGGATGATGATCATTTGGCGGTGGCCTACGACAAGGTTAGCGGTGATACTCACCTGATTGAATCTTCGGCCATTGATATTCTCCGGCTGATCGAGAAATCACCCGCTTCTCCTGAGGCGATTGTGCAAGAGCTGGCTGAGCTCTTCTCAGCAGACGATCAGGAGAAAATATTGGAGTTCATTGCCGCAACTTTGCTACAGTTGCGAGATATTGGACTCGTTACTGACTCGCCTGTTTGAAAATCTTTGACGTTCCTTTGGCTGAGTTGGCTCGACTGTTGCGTCGTGGCGACCTGGTGTTGCGCCTGACACCCTTTGTGGCGCGGGTGACGAGTGATGTTCCGTCTCTGGTCCAAGACATCGCTCAGATATACGCAGACTTTTATATCTGCCCGCCAGATGCCTTTGCTGATTTCCATGTGCAAGTCTGGCGCGACTGGGGTGTTCGGCGCTGGATCAAGCCGCAATCCCGTTTTTCTTTCGATGGGCAACCCTCTTTTACCGGCTTACCGGTCGACCAGTCGTTTGCCATGCTGGAGTGGGGACTGAACTGGTGCGTAGCAGCGCACAGCCACCAGTATCTGGTCATCCACGCCGCAGTCATTGAGAAAAACGGTAAGGCGGTGGTGATGCCAGCGCCACCCGGGTCGGGCAAAAGCACGCTGTGCGCAGGTTTGGTCATGAATGGTTGGCGTCTTCTCTCAGATGAGTTGGCGCTGTATGACCTGCAGAGTGGTTTGATTTACGGGATGGCTCGCCCCATCAGTCTTAAGAATAAATCAATCGATATTATCCAAAGCTTTGCCCCCGATGCTGTCATGACGGCACCAGTTCCAAACACCACCAAAGGTACCATCGCATTGCTGCGTCCGCCGGTGTCCAGCGTAACGCGGGTTAGCGAGCCAGTACAAGCCACTTGGATCATTCTTCCCAAGTACGAGCATGGTTCGCCGCCTCACTTGGTTCCCCACAGTCGGGCGCGCACCTTCATGTTGATTGCCGAGCAATCTTTTAACTATGACATTCAGGGGCAAAGAGGTTTTGACGCCGTGAGAGCCTTGATTGATAGTACGCAGTGCTATCAATTTACCTACAGCCGCCTCGACGAGGCCCAGCAAGTCTTTGACAATTTGCTGATAGGGCGGATTTGATGACGCTGCCACGTGATCTGATTACTGCTGCGTTGCTCACCCCAGCGTTGATTACGCAGTTTTCAAATCAGCAATGGGATCTGCTTATCCGACAAGGGCGTCGCACGAGATTGCTGGCTCGTCTGGCGCATACGCTGGAGCAAGCTGACTTGTTGAAAGAAGTGCCAATGGCACCGCGTCTGCATCTGGCTTCTTCATTGAAGCTGGCGAGCAGGCAAGACCTGTCCCTGCGTTGGGAGGTCGCCTGCATTTGCAAAGAGCTCGCTGATGCTGGCGTTCGGGTCACGCTGCTCAAAGGTGCGGCCTACGCCATGGCAATGCTTCCTGCCGCGAGTGGGCGAAGCTTCTCAGATATTGACGTCATTGTTCCCAAAGCGCGGATGGCTTACGTCGAGAGTGAGTTGATGCTGCATGGCTGGCAGGGCGGGCATCATGATGCGTATGACCAGCGATATTACCGCCGGTGGATGCACGAAATCCCCCCTCTGCGCCACGTGCGTCGCGGGACAACCATCGACGTGCATCATGCCATCCTGCCAGAGATAGCGCGAGTCAAAGTCAATACCCCTGCACTGCTGGACGCGGTGCTGCCGTTGCGAGGGCACGCGAACCTTTACGTCTTGCAGCCTGTGGATATGCTGCTTCATAGCGCAACTCATCTTTTTCATGAGGGTGACTTTGAAAAAGGATTGCGTGACTTGTTCGACCTGGATAGCCTGCTTCGACATTTTGGAGTCGCGTCTGGCTTTTGGGAGCAGCTCGTACCGCGCGCGGTAACGCTAGGGTTGACACGACCTCTTTATTATGCCTTGAGGTATACCACCTTGATGCTGAAAACCCCTGTGCCCCAGCACGTGCTCGAAGCAGCGAAAATTGGAAAACCATCGGTGTTGGTGGCTGGGCTGATGGATACGTGTTACTTGCGAGCTTTGCGACCCGTGCATGCCAGTACCAGTTCACTAGGCACGTGGGCCGCACGTTTTGCACTGTATGTCCGTTCGCACTGGATTCGAATGCCATTTTTTTTGTTGGTATACCATTTGGGGCGGAAAGCGTTTATTCGACCAAAATTCCACAACGAAGAAAAATCGATGGCTGACGCTGATTTGAAGGCTTGATGGCGTATCCGTAATTTGTGTATAAACCTAAATCCGGCAGTTACCCCGACCCGGCAAGCGCGGTTTGAGGGCCCGGGCTGGTGATTGTTGGGGCAAAGCGCTGGCAGATGTAGCGCAGCAAGGTGGCCCATCGGTCGA
>JBKJOH010000010.1:0-4537 GCA_046593295.1 Polaromonas sp.
TTTGGCACGCCCGCCGGGTGCGATGCTCTGCATCGCAATGAAATTGGCGTCTGACCCCAATAACCCCACGCCAAACGGGAAACGCGCCCAAGGCATTGTAAAATCAGACGGTTATAAGTTTTGCGCGTCAACCCATTAAAACATTCCCCGATATGAAGCTGTCTGTTACCTCCCTTATTACTCCCGTCTTGGCTGCCCTTCTGGTGTTGCCTGCCCTTTCATTCGCTGCGGATGAGGCTGCGCATAAGGCCGAGCCTGTTGCAGTAGTCGCCAAAGTCAGCAAGCCTGATCTGGTCAAAGGCGAAGCCAGCTTTACCGCCATGTGCTTGAGCTGCCACGGCACAGGCGGCAACTCTGGCACCCCCGTCAACCCCAAGCTGTCACAGCAGCATCCTGAGTACCTGGTCAAGCAGTTGCAAGAGTTCAAATCAGGCAAACGTAAAAATGCCATCATGTCGGGTTTTGCATCGGCGTTGTCGGAAGATGACATGAAAAACATCGCTTACTGGGCCGCTTCGAAAAAAATCAAGCCTGGTTTTGCCAAAGACAAAGAGCTGGTCACTTTGGGCGAGCGCATTTACCGTGGCGGCATCTCCGACCGCCAGGTGCCAGCCTGCGCCGGTTGCCACAACCCGACCGGTGCCGGAATTCCCTCGCAGTACCCGCGTCTGGGGGGGCAGCACGCTGAGTACACCGCGTCCCAACTGACCGCTTTCCGCGATGGCGTGCGCAACAACAGCCTGCAAATGAGCCAGGTGGCTGCCAAATTGAATGACAAGGAAATCCGCGCGGTGGCTGACTATATAGCCGGTTTGCGCTGAATAGCCCTGAAAAACTCGGGCTTCCGTGGGTTTGCTCAGCGCAGTGGCGTGCTTCCGGGGAAAATCGAGAGGCCAGCCCGGTTTGTAGTGAACCCCAGCCGAAATAAGCACTCCATGCTAGGGCGGGTCTTTCATGAAGACCCGCCTTTTTCTATTGCCGCACACCGAGCATCACGCATGACCGTCTCCAGCCACGCAGTTTCGACCCACGGCCTCCGGCTCAAGTCAGGCTCGCACGCCCTGCGCTCGTCGGTCGAGATGCTGTCGTCAATGCGCTTTTCGATCTCGCTGCTGACCGTTATCTGCATTGCCTCTGTCATAGGCACGGTGCTCAAGCAGCAGGAGCCGATAAACAATTACGTCAACCAGTTTGGCCCGTTCTGGGCGCAGCTATTCAGCCTGATCAGCCTGAACACGGTTTACAGCGCCTGGTGGTTTTTACTGATTTTGGCTTTTCTGGTGGTCAGCTGTAGTCTGTGCATTGCCCGCAACGCACCGAAGATTCTGGTGGGCCTGAACCAGTTGAAAGAAAACACGCGCGAACAAAGCCTCAAGGCCTTTGGGCACCGCGCTGAGGGCACCCTGGCAGAGTCCCCCGAAGTGGCGGCGCGGCGAATAGGGCAGACGCTGGTGCAAAGCGGCTGGAAGGTCAAGCTGCAACAGCGCCCGCTTGAGTCCGGCAGCGGCTGGATGGTGGCCGCCAAAAAGGGTGCGGTCAACAAGCTGGGCTACATCGCGGCGCACAGTGCGATTGTGCTGGTGTGTGTGGGCGGCCTGCTTGATGGCGACATGATTTTGCGCGCGCAGATGTGGTTGCAAGACAAGTCAACCTATACCGGCGGCGGGCTGATTGCCGATGTGCCTGCCAAGCACCGTTTGAGCGAAAGCAACCCGACGTTTCGTGCCAACCTGCTGGTGTCTGAAGGTTCTCAGTCGGGTACCGCCATCCTGAACCAGCCGGGCGGCGTGCTGTTGCAGGAGTTGCCGTTTTCGATTGAATTGAAAAAGTTTGTCGTTGAGTACTACTCCACCGGCATGCCCAAGATGTTTGCCAGCGACATCGTTATTCACGATAAAGAAACCGGCGACAAGATCCCGGCGCGGGTCGAGGTCAACCACCCAGCCCGCCACAAGGGCATAGAGATTTTCCAGTCCAGCTTTGACGATGGTGGCTCCAGCGTCACGCTCAAGGCAGTACCCATGGGAGCGATGGGCGTTGCGACAAAGCCATTTGAGATTCAAGGCACGATTGGCGGCTCAAGCAGTCTTACTAACGGCCAGAGTGAAGGCGCAGAAAAACTCACGCTTGAATACACCGCGCTACGTGTCATCAACGTTGAAAATTTTGCAGCTTCCAAGAACCTGGGCGCTTCTGGCGCTGGGGGCGTGGATGTCCGCAAGGTCGACCTGCGCCAGGCGATTGATTCGCGTATGGGCGCGGCCAACAAAACCCGCGAGAATAAAGAGCTGCGCAACGTCGGCCCCAGCGTGAGCTACAAGCTGCGCGATTCCGCCGGCCAGGCGAAAGAGTTCAACAACTACATGCTGCCCGTCAAGATGGACGCAGCGCTAGAGAGCCCAGCGGTGTATTTGATGGGTGTGCGTGAAAACCCGGCTGATGCCTTTCAGTACTTGCGCATCCCGGTTGATGTTGAAGGCGGCATGGCTACTTTTTTGCGTGTGCGTGCTGCCCTGAGTGACCCGGCGCAGCGGGAAGCCGCTGTTAAAAGCTACGCAGGCCAAGCCATTGGTGGCGAGCGGCCCGAGCTGGTGGAGCAACTGGTGGCATCAAGCTCGCGTGCGCTGGCGTTGTTTGCAGGCAGTGGCATCGATGGTGCTAGTACTGTTAGCGCTGCTGGCACTAAAAAAACCGCAGGTTTGCAGGCGATTTCTGATTTCATGGAAACCAACGTGCCCGAGGCCGAGCGCAACCGCGCGGGTGAAGTGCTGATCCGCATCCTCAACGGAACGCTGTTTGAGCTGACGCAAATGACGCGCAAACAAGCGGGTTTGCCGCCACTGGCGCAGGACGATAAAACCCAGGCCTTCATGGCGCAGATGGTGCTCAGTCTGTCAGACGTGCATAGCTACCCCGCTCCAATGGCCTTCGAGTTGAAAGACTTCACGCAGGTGCAGGCCAGCGTGTTCCAGGTGGCGCGTGCGCCGGGTAAAACCATTGTTTACCTTGGCTGTGCGTTTTTGATTCTGGGTGTTTTTGCGATGCTCTATGTGCGCGAACGCCGGGTCTGGGTCTGGCTGGCACCGGGCGGTGCTCATGCTGCGTCTTTGGACGACAGTGGGTCTGCGCACTCAGTGCCAGAATCGCTTGATACCAGCCATGCCACCATGGCACTGTCTACCAACCGCAAAACGATGGCTGGCGACAAGGAATTCGAGATGTTGAAAACAAAACTTCTACAGGCACCCGCATGAACACCACTACGATTCAGAATCAGAACGTCACGACCACACTGCGTGCGGACGGTCATACGCTAGGCCTGAACGAAGGCTACTTTGCAAGGCGCAATGTGCTTGACTGGATTTTCGCTGCGCTGGTTGTTGCTGGCGGCCTGTTTGCCTTTGCGCGCTACAACGGTTTTATGGACGTGTACGAAAAAGGCATTTTGCTCGGGGCCATCCCTGCCGTCATCGCGATGGGCTGGTTCTGGCGGCCGCTGCGCGCACTGATGCTTCTGGTGACAGGTTTTTCGCTGCTCGGCATCCTGTCTTACCAGGGCGAGCTGGCACGCGCCGAACAGGTGTTCTGGCTCAAGTACTTCCTGTCCAGCCAGTCGGCCATCCTGTGGATGAGCGTGCTGTTTTTTATGAGCACCACGTTTTACTGGCTCGGCATGATCGCCAAAGGGCAGAGCGACACGCTGGAATCCCTGGGCTCGAAAATCGCCTGGGTGGCCGTCGGCATGGCACTGGTCGGCAGCATGGTTCGCTGGTACGAAAGCTATTTGATAGGCGCAGATGTCGGCCACATTCCGGTCAGCAACCTGTACGAGGTTTTTGTGCTGTTTTGCTGGTTGACAGCGGCTTTTTACCTGTACTTTGAGGCGCAGTACAACACCCGTGCCCTCGGCGCGTTTGTCATGCTGGTGGTCAGCGCTGCCGTCGGTTTTTTGCTCTGGTACACCGTGGTCCGCGAGGCGCACGAAATCCAGCCGCTGGTGCCGGCCCTTAAAAGCTGGTGGATGAAGCTGCACGTGCCGGCCAATTTCATCGGGTACGGCATGTTTGCGCTGACGGCCATGGTGGCGCTGGCCTACCTGATCAAGCAGGAAGCCAACGAGACCCGCTGGTACAGGCTGACGCCGCTGTGGTTGCTGGGCGTGGTGCTGTGTTTTGTGCCGATTGTGTTTCGCACCAAGTTGCCGGTTGAGGCTGGCGGCAGCAATTACTGGGTCGGTTATTTGCTGGTCTCAGGCCTGATTGCGGGCGGCATACTGCTGGGCCGCAAACGCATTGCCGCACGTTTGCCGAGCTTTGAAGTGCTGGACGATGTGATGTACAAAGCGATTGCAGTCGGCTTTGCATTTTTCACCATAGCAACGGTGCTGGGCGCGCTGTGGGCGGCAGAGGCCTGGGGCGGCTACTGGAGTTGGGACCCCAAGGAGACCTGGGCGCTGATCGTTTGGCTCAATTACGCGGCGTGGCTGCACATGCGGCTGATGAAGGGCCTGCGGGGCACGGTGTCAGCCTGGTGGGCG
>JBKJOH010000027.1:0-15403 GCA_046593295.1 Polaromonas sp.
GTCTGGTGATGAAGACCTCGACGCGACGGCGCTTTTTTCACAATTGCGTGTAGATAAAGCGGCTCTGTCGGGGCACATACGCCAGGCGCTACAAACCCGCTCGCAGATTACGTTAACAGAACTACTACAAACGCGCCCCTTAGAACAAGGATTGAGCGAACTGGTCGCTTATTTGCAGCTGGCCAGCGAATCAGCCAACTCGGTAGTCGATGAGGACACCCTAGAAACGGTAGAGTGGGAAGGAAAAAATGATTCGTTAAATCCTAATACAGTCAAACGAAGAGCCCGACTTCCCCGTGTTATTTTCGTAAGGAGTTGAGTGTGCAAATTGACGATCTGAGCGCGGACACTAACAGCCTATTTACTGTAAGCACAGTATCGGCTGGCCAACCAACGCCCCCTCAACATGTTCAATATGATTTAACGAGTCTGGTCGTTCCATTGTTAAAGAGCGTGCTCTATCGCGATGAAGACAGCGCGATGTGGGCTGCGTTACTGACGCTTCAAGCACGGGTGCGGGACTACGTTGCGGTGCTGGTACTAGAGTTGGTTTTGGACGAGGCGGAGGGCTATGCATTTCTGCGCTCTCGTCCAGAAACGGATGATGCAGCCCCCAAAGTGCCGCGTCTGGTGCGCCGTCAGCCTTTGAGTTTTCAGATCAGTTTGTTGCTGGCACTTTTACGTAAAAAGCTATCCGAGTTTGATGCAACAGGCGGCGATACGCGTTTGATTGTGTCTCGTGATGATGTGGTGGAGTTGATTCGCGTTTTCTTACCCACTGGCTCCAATGAGTCGCGCTTGATAGATCAAGTCGAAACCCATTTGAATAAAGTTATTGAGCTTGGCTTTGTGCGCCGGTTAAAACCGCCAGCGACCAGCGCTACTGGAGCAATGCACGCCAGCAATCAGCCGATGTACGAGGTACGACGAATTCTCAAGGCCTTTGTAGATGCCCAATGGCTGGCTGAGTTTGACCAGCGCTTGGCGGCGTATCGGTCGCAACTCAATGCGTCAGAGGAAGTCCAAGATGAATGACAACACGCAGCCGCCGTCTGGTTTTCGCCTCGCGCGTTTAGAAGTTTTCAACTGGGGTACGTTTGACAAATGCGTGTGGACGCTTGAGCTAGATGGCAGAAACGGTTTGTTGACGGGCGACATTGGCTCGGGTAAGTCCACACTTGTTGATGCATTAACCACGCTTTTAGTACCTTCCCAGCGCATTGCCTATAACAAAGCCGCTGGAGCCGATGCGCGTGAACGCACTTTGCGCTCTTACGTGTTGGGTCACTACAAGTCTGAGCGCAACGAAATCAGTGGTAACGCCAAACCGGTAGCCTTGCGCGATACCAGTCAATACGCTGTGATATTGGGTGTTTTCTACAACGCAGGTTTTGATCAAACGGTCAAACTGGCTCAGGTGTTTTGGATGAAAGATGGCGCAGGTCAGCCCGAGCGGTTTTACGCTGTGGCTGAAAAACCTTTGTCGCTTAAAACAGACTTTTCTGATTTTGGTACGGCCATTCCTGCGCTCCGCACGCGCCTGCGCAAGAATGCAGTTGCGCTGTTCGACACCTTCCCGACCTACAGCGCATATTTTCGCCGGCGACTTGGCAACTTGAGCGAACAGGCCTTGGAGCTATTTCACCAGACTGTTTCCATGAAGTCGGTTGGTAACTTGACTGACTTCGTGCGTCATCACATGCTGGAGTCGTTTGATGTCGCACCGCGTATCTCTGGTTTGCTCGCTCACTTTGACGATTTGAGTCGGGCCCATGCCGCTGTGCTTAGGGCCAAACAGCAGGTGGCGTTACTCACTCCCCTGGTAGCGGACTGCGACAAATATGAAGCCATGACCAGCAGCATTGAAGAGCTGCGTGGTTGCCGTGAAACTCTCAAGTCTTGGTTTGCAGGAAAAAAACTGGTATTGCTAGATCAGCGCTTGGAAACTTTGACCCATGAGTTGGGAAATGAAAACGCCAAGGTCGAGCGCTTGCAAGCGGTAAAAGTCAAGCGGCAAATGGACGAGCGTGAGATTCGTAGATCAATGGCTGAAAACGGGGGTGATCGCGTTGCGCGGATTGACAGCGATATCGAACGCGGGCAGAAAGAGATGGACAGGCGGCGTAAAAATGCCAGCCGTTATGACGAGCTACGCGCAAGCCTCGGCTTGCTTCAGGTCGCTAACCGCGAAGACCTGCAAACCCAATTGGCTTTGTGCGGGCAAATGAATATTGAAAATGGCCAACGCGAGGTGGCACTGCAAAACGAGGTGACAGAGCTTACCGTGGCGCTGACGCAAGGCAGGGTAGAGCAGAAAGACTTGAGTGCTGACATCGCCAGCCTGAATGCCAGGCGCAGCAATATTGACACTCAACAGGTTGCGATGCGAGCAGCACTATGTCAAGCGCTTAACTTACGCGACGATAGCATGCCGTTCGCGGGCGAGTTGATTCAAGTTCGTGAAGACGAACGCGATTGGGAAGGTGCTGCCGAGCGTTTGCTGCGTAACTTTGGGCTGTCTCTCTTGGTACCCGACAGCCAGTACGCTCAAGTGTTTGATTGGGTTGAAAAAACCCATCTAAGAGGACGGTTGGTGTACTTTAGAGTGCGCGAGGCTGGGCGGTCGGAACGACCTCTCCAGCAGCATCCGCTACACGCGAAGTCATTGGTACGGAAGTTGGCGGTCAAACCCGATTCGCCTTTCTATAGCTGGCTAGATCAAGAGGTTTCACGTCGCTTTGACGTGGCCTGTTGCACCACACAAGAACAGTTTCGTGCCGAGCCGAAAGCCATCACTGCCGCCGGACAGATAAAGGCTGGTGGTGAGCGTCACGAAAAAGACGACCGTAACCGCTTGGAGGATCGCAGTCGCTACGTACTTGGCTGGAGCAACACAGCCAAACTACAGGTGCTTAAGGACAAAGTGCGTGTACTGGAAAACCATCTCGCAGAGCTAGGCGGGAAAATAGCTAATTGCTTAAAGGAACAATCTGACATCAAAGAGCGTCTGGCGAGCTTGGCTAAGTTGGTCGAGTTCAAAGATTTTGGTGAACTGGATTGGCAGGCCAATGCACGTGAGCTGGCCCGGCTGGGTGATGAGCGTGCAGAGTTGGTGGCAGCATCTGATGTGTTACAGGTTCTGACACGACGATTGAGCGTACTGGAAGTAGAGTTGGAAAAGACCGATGCGCAGTTGATCGAACAGCGCGACAAGCATTCCAGAACTGAGCAAAAAATCATTGATGCTCGAACTTTGCGCACTGCTACGGAGGCGCTGTCAGCAGATCGTTCTATCGGCGGTTCGCCTGAAAATTTCATATTATTGACAGAACGCTTGGCGGCATTGCAGCGAGATGCATTAGTCCTGCAGCCGCTAACGGTTGAGGCATGTGAGCCGCGTGAGCGTGAAATGCGCGAATGGCTGCAAAAAGGCATTGAGGCAGATGATGCCAAAGCCAAGCGACTGACTGAAAAGATTGTGGCCGCGATGCGTGACTTCAGTGCCGCCTATCGGCTAGAGACGCAAGAGGTAGATGCGTCGGTTGCATCGGCGGGTGAATACCGTAATTTGCTTGGCAAACTGGTAGCGGATGACCTGCCACGTTTTGAAGCTGATTTCAAAAAACTACTCAATGAAAACGCCATTCGAGAGATTGCCAATTTCTCATCTCAATTGCGTCGTGAGAGTGGCATCATCAAGGAGCGAGTGGAATTAATTAACCAGTCGCTGACGCAAATTGACTACAACCCAGGCCGCTTCATTGCGCTGCAAGCGCAGCCGTCGCTTGACACCGAAGTGCGCGACTTTCAAACCGAGTTGCGCGAGTGTTTGGATGGCTCGTTAACGGGGGATAACCAAAGTACAGGTGATCCGGGTAGCCAATACTCAGAAGCGAAATTTTTACAAGTTAAACGCATCATCGAACGCCTGCGGGGCAGGGAAGGCCAAACCGAGCAAGACCGGCGTTGGACAGCCAAGGTGACGGATGTACGCAACTGGTTTGTATTTGCTGCTAGCGAGCGCTGGAAAGAAGATGGGCGCGAGCATGAGCACTATTCAGACTCTGGCGGTAAGTCGGGTGGACAAAAAGAGAAATTGGCCTACACCATACTCGCTGCCAGTCTGGCGTATCAGTTTGGTCTTGATTGGGGTGAGGCCCGTTCTAAAAGTTTTCGTTTTGTGGTGATTGACGAGGCCTTCGGTCGCGGGTCTGATGAATCAGCACAGTATGGTTTGCAACTGTTTCAAAAGCTTAATTTGCAGTTGCTGATCGTCACGCCATTACAAAAAATTCACATCATTGAGCCTTTTGTGGCTAGCGTCGGGTTTGTACAGAATGATGAGGGCAGGTCTTCCAAGTTGCGCAACTTGACGATTGAGCAATACCAAGCTGAAAAATCCAAGGTGGGTGTGTGAGTTGGACGATGCCAGCGGATTTGCGTGCCCAAGTACAAAAACTTTGGGACAAGGGCCAGTTGCTGGTGCCCGCTAGCGATGCTTTCCCGTTGCGCTTACGTTTAATTGGGCCAACTTCTCAAGAGCTGACGCTGCGTTTCGATGAGACTCGATCATGGGTGATGAATCTGCGGCAAGGCGCACTATACCTGCGGGTTGTTGATAGAGAATTTCGCCACAGCGTGTTGGGCCATAACTCTGTCCCCAACGAAGTCTGGCTTGACACGGTTGCCGACGCGCTAGCGTTGATTGGCAAGCAAAAAGAAGCACGGCGTTTCAGGGCGCTTTTACAGCTTACCCAAGCGCAACATCCGCAGTTATTGCCGTGGCTTGAAAAGCGACCCTTGAGTGTTCTCGCTCTGAACGATTCGTGGTCTAAGCTGCTGAGCGTTATTGCTTGGCTCCAAGCCCGCCCGCGCCCAAATGTGTACCTTCGTCAAGTTGATATACCGGGCGTGGACAGTAAATTTATAGAGAGCAACCGCAGCGTGTTGTCTGAGCTGTTTGATCTGGCGTTGCCGCGTGACGCGATTGACTTCACCGCCAACGGAGTGAGCCAGTTTTGTCGTCGCTATGGTTTTAAAGATAAACCACTACGCATTCGTTTTCGGATTCGTTCACAGGGCGCAGACACGGATCAAGATATGACCCTCACGCAAGCCGGGTTTGCACAACTCAAGCTAAACGCGAAGCGGGTCTTCATCACAGAAAACGAAATCAACTTTCTCGCTTTTCCGGTGCTGCCAAACAGCATGGTTATTTTTGGTGCCGGTTACGGGTTTGAGGTCATGAGAAGTGCTGACTGGCTGCAACAAAACGCGGTATTTTACTGGGGTGACATTGACACTCACGGTTTTGCGATGCTTGACCAACTGCGCGCTCAGTTGCCTCACGTGAGGTCGCTTTTGATGGACAAAGACACATTAATGGCCCACGAATCCCACTGGGGTGAGGAGCCTAAACCCGAGCGACGCGACTTAACGCGCCTCACGCCGCAAGAGCTTGCCGTCTACCAGCTGCTGCGTGATGATGAGCTACGGCCGTGCTTGCGGCTTGAGCAAGAGCGCATCAGCTTCGGTTGGGTGAAGGCGGCGCTGGCGGGCTTGCCTGATGAGTAGCTGGACAGCATGGGTTTTTGCAGCCGCGCTGCTCGTCGCACTGCTCATCGACCACACCCTCGGCGAGCCACCCGCGCGTTGGCACCCGGTGGTGTGGATGGGTAACTACTTGAATGCGGCTGCTCCGCGTGTGCTGCCCGCGTCTTCAGTGCCATTAGATGCCCGTGATTTAAAGGCTTTTACCCTTGGAGCACTCTATTGGTGGGCGGGAGAAGCTATTGTTTTGGTAGTGACCCTCACCTTGCAGTGGGCGATATTGAAGCTGCCTTGGGCGCTGGCCGCGCTGCTGATGGGCTTGGCGCTCAAGCCGTTGCTGGCCTGGGCGATGCTCCGCCGCGAAGTGCAGGCGGTAGAGACTGCCTTGGCCGAATCGCTTGAAGCGGGCCGCGAGCGATTGAGCTGGCTGGTGAGCCGCGACACCTCGTCTTTAAGCGAAAGCGAAGTGCGCGAAAGCGCCATTGAGTCACTGGCTGAAAATTTAAACGATTCGGTGGTTGCACCGATCTTTTGGTTTGTGCTGTTCGGCCTGCCCGGTGCAGCCATTTACCGCTTTGCCAATACCGCTGATGCCATGTGGGGCTACAAAGGTTTGCGTAACGGTGTCAATTGGGAATGGGCGGGCAAGTGGGCGGCGCGCTCTGATGATGTGTTGTCGTGGTTGCCTGCGCGCATCACGGCTCTGCTGCTGACGTTGCTTGCTGGTGGAATAAGTGTGAAAAAACTTGCGCAGGAGGCCCGTAAAACCCCATCACCCAACAGCGGCTGGCCCATGGCTGCGATGGCGCTGGTGCTCAACGTCAGCCTGCGCAAGCCCGGTGTGTACGTCTTGAATCCCGTTGGCCGTCAACCAAAGGCCTCAGACACAGTTTTAGCCGAAAAATATGCCCTTAAAGTGGTTGTAGCCGCCTGTTTATCGGCGCAAGCAGCTATTATTTTTATAGCGATAATGTTGGTATGACTGGCCAGCGCATTCACGGCGGCCCGGACGAGCACGGTGTGTCGCTGCATGATTTCTCGACCAACAGCAATGCCTGCGGGCCGTGCCCGCAAGCGCTGCTGGCCATCAACAGCGCAGACCTGACGACCTATCCCGATTCCAGCTATGCCGCGCTGCGCGCGCAACTGGCGGCTTTTCATGGCGTTGATGCAGGGCGCGTGGTGTTTGCTGCGAGTGCCAGCGAATTTATTTTTCGCATCACATCCCTGGTGGCACTGCGCCAGTCGATTGCCGGGCAGGTGAAGGCGCGGGTGCAAGTGCCGCTTCATGGTTATGGCGACTACGCCAGCGCAGCGCACGCTTGCGGCCTGCCGGCTGACCGATACGATCCTGGACTTGAGTGTGCGCTGCGCTGGCATTGCAGCCCGTCCAGCCCCTTGGGTCAGGATCAGGTTTTGCCATTTAATCCGCAAGCAGCACGCAGCATCAACGTACTCGATTGCGCCTATCAGCCCCTGCGCCTGCATTCAGGCCCTGGCGCTGTTGATGTCGCCATAAGCCCACAGCAGCGCGAACACCTGTGGCAACTCTTCACACCGAACAAAGCCCTGGGGCTAACCGGCGTTCGTGCTGCCTATGCCATAGCCCCGGTGCAGGCGGGTGATGTTATCCAGCACCTAAACGATCTGTGCCCATCCTGGCCCATAGGCGCGCATGGCGTGGCCCTGCTGCAAGCCTGGGCCAGCCCTGCGGCGCAGGGCTGGCTGGCTGGCAGCCTGGACACGCTGCGCGAATGGAAAGCGCGGCAACTAGCGCTTTGCGAATCCATGGGCTGGACTAATCAGCCAAGTGATGCGAACTTTTTCTGCGCCACGCCAGCGTTACCGCCCGGCCTGAGCTTGCCCGAGGCGTTGGCCCGGCTACGTGCGCAGGGCATCAAGCTGCGTGATGCGACTTCGTTCGGTCTGTCCGGCCAGGTGCGCCTTGGAGTGCTGGCTCCAGTGGCGCAGGATGCATTAGCCGCAGCACTACAGCGCCTATAAACTGATTTTTTCGTACATAATGGTTATATGGACGTAACCATTAAAGTTGTTCTAGACACCTGTGTGCTGGTCGCCGTTGCCCGGTCACGTCAAGGTGCCAGTTTTGCATTGCTTGCATCGCTGCCCAATCCGCGCTTTCAGATGTGCCTTTCGGTTGGTGTGTACACCGAATGGCAAGCAGTTTTAACGCGGCCAGAGCATTTGCCTCAAGGGGCAGACGCAAGCCTCGCATTGGAGTTTGTTCGGTACCTTGCATCGTTGGCGCACCTGCAAGACGTGCATTTTCTATGGCGACCTTTTTTGAAAGACCCAGATGATGACATGGTGCTTGAATGCGCGGTAGCTGCGTCCTGCAAATTCATCGTGACGCATAACGTGAAAGACTTTCGACGCAGTGAGCAATTGGGCGTTAAAGCCATCACGCCAGCCGAGTTTCTACAACTTTTAAAGGACGATTGATATGACCGCATTGACCATTCGCCTGCCTAACTCGGTGCATGAGAGCATCAAAGCGCTGGCCCGTAAAGACGGGATTTCCGTCAACCAGTTCATCGCTAGTGCAGCGTCTGAAAAGATGGCTTCATTTCAAACGCTGGATTATTTAAAGCGTGAAGCAGCGTTGGGCAAGCGCAGCAGCTTTGAACAGTTTTTAAGCTTGGTGCCAGATGCGCCAGCGCAGTCTGGAGATGAGCTTGTCGCTACCGAAAAGAAGACTAAACCTAGAAATCAAAAATAGAAAACCAACAGCTTATGAAATTAGCCGAACTACTCAAAGACAGCGCCTATAAGCTAACGCAGTTCACGCAGGAGCAAATCGAGACGCTGGAAGCAGCTATCACGACCAAGGTGTCAGAAAAAGCGGTAACACCTTATGTTGTCTGTCTGGTGCGCAATAAATCTATCAGGCTTACCCCTGAAGAAGCTGTTCGCCAGCTCTACGTGTTAGTTTTGCGTGATGTGCTGGGTTATCCCGTCAGTCGTATGGAGCTTGAATACGGCGTAACTTTTGGCCGCGAGAAAAAGCGTGCTGACATATGCGTATTTGACAAAGATAAGCCCACAACACCCTACATATTGGTTGAGGTGAAAAAGCCCAAGCTCAAAGACGGCAAGGAACAACTTAAAAGTTATTGCAATGCAACTGGTGCGCCAATGGGCGTTTGGAGCAACGGCGAATCAATCTCTTTTTATCATCGCAAAGATCCCAATTACTTTGAAGATATTCCGTCCATTCCGTCGGCGTTCCAAAAGCTGTCAGACATCTTGTCTGAGCGTTGGACTATGGATGACTTGGTGCGCCTGGATAAACTTGTCAGTGAGAAAAAATCCCTAAAAGACCTGATTCTTGAAATGGAAGACGAGGTACTTGCCAATGCTGGCGTGGATGTTTTTGAAGAGCTATTTAAATTGGTGTTCACCAAGCTGTTTGACGAAATGGAAAGTGGGCGAGATAAAAAGCGTCATCTGATTTTCAAGAACTACGGCGACACGGAAACCGAACTCAAAGCCAAAATCCAGGATCTTTTTGACAAAGCCCGCGCCAAGTGGGAGGGTGTATTCACCGATGACTCAAAACTCCAGCTGACCCCAAGCCATTTGTCGGTTTGCGTGTCTTCGCTTGAAAAAGTCAAACTCTTTAACTCCAATCTTGACGTGGTCGATGAGGCATTTGAATACCTGATAAACAAGAGCAGCAAGGGCGAAAAGGGTCAGTATTTCACTCCTCGCTACGTGATTGACATGTGCGTCAAGATGCTTAATCCGCAAGAGCATGAGACGCTGATGGACACCGCAGCGGGTAGTTGTGGCTTTCCGGTGCATAGCATTTTTCATGTGTGGGAACAGATTCTGAAAGAGCAGGGACTGGGCAGGAGCCATCTGTTTACGGCCGAGAAGAAGCCTGCGCGGTGCGAAACCTATGTGCAAAATAAAGTTTTTGCTATCGACTTCGATGAAAAAGCCGTGCGGGTCGGCCGCACGCTTAACTTGATTGCTGGTGACGGACAAACAAACGTCTTGCACCTCAATACGCTTGATTACGATCGTTGGGACGAAAAAACCGGCGATGAGGCTTGGGGCGACGTTTACGGGCCCGGTTGGACAAAGCTTAAAAAACTGCGTGCTACCAAGAATCAAAACCGCGATTTTCAGTTTGATGTACTGATGGCAAACCCGCCATTCGCTGGCGACATCAAAGAAACCCGCATTCTGGCTAAATATGACCTGGGTAAAAAGCCCGATGGCAAATACCAAACCGCCGTTGGCCGCGACATTCTGTTCATTGAGCGTAATCTGAGCTTTGTCAAACCCGGTGGCCGCCTGGCACTGGTGTTACCGCAAGGGCGATTCAACAACTCCAGCGACAAACGCATCCGCGACTACATGGCCGAGCACTGCCGCATCTTGGCGGTGGTGGGCCTGCACGGCAATGTATTCAAACCGCACACTGGCACCAAAACCAGTGTGATCTTTTTGCAGAAGTGGAATGACGATGCCAAGGCTGGCCCGCTGTGCCCCAAGTTGGATGACTACCCCATCTTTTTTGCCACCATGCGCGAGCCCAGCAAGGACAACAGTGGCGACAAGATTTTTGTCAAACGCCAAGACCTGCAGGCTTGGGAAGATGCAGCAACACCACCGCCTAAAAATGTGGCTTCAGAGGCCGTTGACCGTTTCAATATGTCGCCTGCGGAGCTGAGCGAATTTGTGCTGGACGAGCATGAGCACCTGGTGGTGAAGCACGATTTGTTTAGCCACGCGCTGAAAGACGGCATGCACACGCCGCCCGGTATCGCCGAGGCGTTTGTGGAGTTTGCCAAGAAAGAGAAACTCAGTTTTTTTCTCTAAGCCCTTTTGATGAAGCCCGGTATCGGGTGTTGTTGGAAGGGCTGGAGATAAATGAATTGTTGCTGTCGCAAGTCAGGCGCTGTAACGAAAAGCTCCGTATTGATAGCGGATATTTCAGTAAACCAATATTGAAAAGTGAGTTGTTGATACGTGCCTATGCGAATGGTTTTGATGACTTGGGGCTTCTGTTTAGCCGGTTTGTCAAGGGAATTTTCGAGATCAACTCGGATGCTTATGTTGAACAGGGCATTCCGTTTTTACGCATACTGAATTTAAGAAATTCGACTATTAGCGAGGGAAATCTTGCCTTTATTCCCGAGACATTGCATCAGTCCGAGAAAAAAACTGAATTACTCCGGGGCGACGTTGTTCTGTCTAAAACTGCTTATCCGGCTGCATCGTTGGTCACCCTAGATAAGTGCAATACCAGTCAGGACACGATTGCAACGACGTTTTCGGACTATGGAAAACTGCACTATTTGCCGGAAGCTGTTGTCGCCTATTTAAATTGCGCTTACGGCGAGCGGCTGCTGTGGCGGCAGTTTCAAGGAAATGTTCAACTGCATCTTGGGTTGGAAGATGGTCGTAAGGTACCCATTCCGCGCATGTCCATGCCGCTTCAAAAGGTGATTAAAAAGGCTTTTGACCTTGCCGTCGAAACGCAGCTTGACGCATCAGTTGCATATGACGATGCCGAAGCGCTGCTGCTAAAAGTATTGAGGTTGGAAAGTTTTTCGCCATGCGCCACAAAAGTGAATGTGAAATCATTTCAGGATTCATTTGCCAATACCGGAAGATTGGATGCGGAGCATTACCAGTCGAAATACGATCAACTTGAAAATGTGCTTGCCAATTTCCCCGGTGGCATGACTACCGTCGGTGCCCTGGCCGATGAAATTGCCAATGGCGCAGAAGTACGTGAATACCAAGATGAGGGCACGCCGTATTTGCGCATCGGTGACCTGAAATTTTTGGACGTTGATGCTTCTTCGGTTGTATGTATCGACCCGGCCAGTGCGAAAAGCGGTTTAGAGAAAATTGGGTTAAAAGCGGGCGACGTATTGTTGTCGCGCTCAGGCAGTCTGGCCGTGTCTGCGGTGGTTGAGCCCGCTTGGGAAAATGCACTCATTAGCTCTCACTTGATTCGCCTTCGCATACGAGACAGCCGGATTGATCCTTATTTCTTGGCACTATTTTTTATGACACTGCCCGGAAAAATGCAAATTCAAAAGTGGTCCAACGGAGGTGTTCAGCCGGAAATTAGTCAACCTGCAGTGAAGGTGATTACGGTTCCCGTTCTGCCGTGGTCGAAGCAGCAGGAGATTCGCCGTTTGATTCTGCTGGCCAGAGAGTTTCGTACAAAGTCTGGAAAATTGCTCGAAGCCGCCAAACGCGCCGTAGAAATCGCCATTGAGCAAGACGAAGCTGCTGGCATGGCGTATTTAGAACGTGAGGCCGCAACGAACAGCGGCCCAAAACTGATGCTCGTTGATGAAAGGACATCGTGATGACAGCAACTACTTCAAACTCCTCAAAAATCTTCGCCAGCCGAGGACAAGTTACCGCCGCGCTGGAACGTGCAGCCGAACGTGCGCGGGTGATTGCCGAACAAACCGGTACCAAGTTGGTCATAGTTCCAGAGTCACCTAAAGCGCCGCGGGGTTCTACGGTGCAAGTAGTCAAGCCTGAATGAGCTTTCTTGAATGAGCGCCCGCTGCGTCATGGTTTTAGGTACCACCAGCGGTGCCGGTAAAAGCTGGCTGACCACTGCGCTGTGCCGCTACTACGCGCGCCAGGGCTTGAAGGTCGCGCCTTTCAAGGCGCAGAACATGAGCAACAACGCGCGGGTTGTCGTGGGTGGTGAAATCGGCAGCGCGCAGTATTTTCAAGCCCTGGCTGCGAACAGGAATCCCGAAGTTCGCATGAACCCGCTGCTGCTCAAGCCCGAAAAAGACACGCAAAGCCAGGTCGTGCTCATGGGCCAAGTCAACGTTGAACTTTCAAAAATGGACTGGCGTGGCCGCAGTGAGAAGGTGTGGCCCTTCATCACGCAGGCGCTGGATGAGCTGATTGAAGAAAACGATGTTGTGGTCATTGAAGGCGCGGGCTCACCCGCAGAAATTAATTTGAAGGCCAGCGACATCGTCAACATGCGGGTTGCCTTGCACGCCCATGCCTCGTGTTTGTTGGTGACCGACATCGACCGGGGCGGCGCGTTTGCGCACCTCTATGGCACTTGGGCGATGTTGGATGCGGCAGAGCAACAGCGCATCAAGGGTTTTGTTTTAAACAAGTTTCGCGGTGATGCCAAGCTGCTCGCGCCCGGCCCGCAGATGTTGCAGGAGCTGACCGGTGTGCCGACGGTAGCGACCCTGCCGATGTGGTGGAAACACGGCTTGCCCGAAGAGGACGGTGTTTTTGATGACAGGTCTCGCGGCACGGGGCGAGTCACCAAAACCATTGCCGTGATTGCCTATCCGCGCATCAGCAACCTCGATGAATTTCAACCACTTAAAAACGTGCCTGGTGTGCGGCTGGTCTGGGCCCGCAGCCCGGCTGATGTGCTGCACGCGGACTGGATAATTTTGCCCGGCTCCAAGCACACCAGCGGCGACTTGGCATGGCTGCGCGCGCAGGGGCTTGATGCGGCCATCAACGCGCACGCAGGGCGGGGTGGGGCGGTTCTGGGCATTTGCGGCGGGCTGCAAATGCTGGGTGAGGCCTTGATAGACCCGCACGGAATTGACGGCAATGCACCCGGCCTCGGCTTGTTGCCTGTCGTCACGGTGTTTGATCTGGACAAAACCGTGCAGCACAGGCAAGCCACGTTTAGCGTGCTCAATGGCCCGTGGTCAGCGCTCTCTTGCGTGCGAGTAGAGGGTTATGAAATTCATCACGGCCAGACCGCACCGCACGCGGCCATGGCCGCCGTGGGCGATGTTGCAAAGGCTGTGATGCCCGACGCCTTGGCCTGGCAAAACCCGGCTGGCAATGTGCTGGGGCATTACCTGCACGGCATGTTTGAAGACCCGCATGTGCTGCAAGCGCTGTTTGGTGCCAGCGTGCCGACGCTGGATAAGGTGTTTGACGGCTTGGCGGACTATATTGGCACGCACTTTGACGCCGGCGTGTTGCAGTCGCTGGTGGCGGGCTCATGACAAGGTTCAAGCCGTTTTTGATGCCAATTTCGGGCTAAAGCTCAATAAATACGGGCGTTACCAGCTACTAAATAAATAGCAAACTGTTAGCTGAAAACTTCCAGTAACCGATCAAGCCCACCCGAGTTAATCGCCATCATCGCCTGCTCGCGCACTTTTGGTTTGGCGTGGTAGGCGACTGATAGGCCACCCGCTTCGGCGCAAGCATTCATCATCGGCAAGTCGTTTGCACCGTCGCCCATAGCGATGCATTGCGCTGGCGTGATGCCCATCAGGCTGGCCACTTCGAGCAGCGTGCGGCGCTTCTCGAAGCCGTCGCAAATATCACCCCAGGGCTGGGCTACCATCTTGCCGGTCAGCACGCCGTTTTCAATGGCCAGCACGTTGGAACGTGCAAAGTCTATTTGCAGTTGCGCCTTGATGCGGTCGGTAAAAAAAGTAAAGCCGCCACTGACGAGCAGCACCTTCAGGCCCGCCGCTTTGCACGCCGTCACCAGTTCTGCTGCGCCGGGGTTGAGCTGCAAGAGCTGGGTGTAAACCTGCTCCATCTGCGCAACCGTCACGCCCTTGAGCAATGCCACACGTTGGCGCAGGCTGTCTTTGTAGTCGGTAATCTCGCCACGCATGGCGGCCTCGGTAATCGCCGCCACTTCCACCTTGCGGCCAGCGGCATCAGCAATTTCGTCGACACATTCGATGTTGATGAGGGTCGAGTCCATGTCAAACGCGATCAGCTTGAAGTTGCTGAGTTTGCGTGGAGTGGGCAGGTTTTGCATGACCAGGCCGACTGAAGGTTCGATGTTCGGGTTCATGGACTTGTTTTTAGTTTTTGCCTTGGCTTTAATCGGCATTCTAGGGTGTTTTCAATATAAACGGCATACAAAATTAAAATACGTGCTACGATTTTAAAATTCATAAGCTTTATCAAGGAGAAGCGTCATATGCTGACTGTTTCAGTGTCACCTAAATTTCAAGTCGTCATTCCGCGCCAGATACGCGAGGCCCTGGGTGTCAAGGCTGGGCAGCGTATGCAGGCTGTGCAGCACCAGGACCGGGTCGAGCTGATCCCGATTCGGAAAATCTCAGAGTCGCGCGGCTTTTTGAGCGGTATCGACTCGACTGTCGAACGCGATGGCGACCGCGTATGAACGTGGTGGACTCCAGTGGCTGGCTAGAGTACTTTGGCAACGGCCCCAATGCTGACTTTTTTGCCCCCGCCCTGGCCGACGAGTCGTTGTTGATCGTGCCGTCCATCACAATTTTCGAGGTGTTCAAGCGCGCCTTGCTGCAGCGTGGACAAACGGCTGCTTTGCAGGTAACGGCCATGATGCAACAAGGCAAAGTGGTCGAGCTTGACGCCGCGCTGGCCACCACTGCGGCGCAGTTGTCTGTCGAGCTAAAGCTGCCCATGGTCGACAGCATTATTTTGGCAACCGCCCGCCAGTACAGAGCCACCATCTGGACACAAGACGCTGATTTTGAAGGTTTGGCTGATGTACGGTTTGTGCGAAAGACCAGCGGTTGAATAAGCCAATCACTAACGGATGACTACGATTTTGGAAACAAATACTGAGTTGGAAAAAATCCAGTTGTTCGGTTTTTCCGGACAACTGCGGTTGCAAGACTGAAGGACAGACCATGGCATTAATCGAAGGTTTTCGCGTTCAAAACTACCGTGCGCTACGCGATGTGACGCTGGGCAAGCTGTCGTCGCAGCAAGGCGGCGAGCCGCTAGCCCATCTTTGTCAACTTTCACCCCTTTTTCCGGCCAAGCCGGCCGCAAACCCGCATGAATGCTGGATTGTGTAAAAAAAGTGAAATGTAGTGCCATACTATTTTTAACA
>JBKJOH010000050.1:0-4882 GCA_046593295.1 Polaromonas sp.
TCAATTGGGTCGCAGCAGCGTGCCGGTATATGTGATTTACAAACCGGGCCGCGCACCGGTTGTGCTGTCAGAGATACTGTCTGTTGATGATGTGCGGGCCGAGCTGGCCAAGCTTTAACAAACCCATGAACAAGGTTACCCCCGCGCAGCGCATTGCACACATCCTCAAAAACTGCAAAACGATTGCCGTGGTTGGCCTGTCGCACAAGCCGCACCGTGCGAGCTTTGATGTGGCGCGCTACATGCAGAGCAGTGGTTACCGCATCATTCCGGTCAATCCGAATGAAGTAGAGGTGCTGGGTGAGAAGGCCTACGCCACACTCCTCGATGCCGCCGCCCATGAAAAAATCGACCTGGTGAACTGCTTTCGCAACAGCCAGGATATTCCGCCGATTGTTGACGAGGCCATCGCGATTGGTGCAAAAGCGCTCTGGATGCAGCTTGGCATTGCCAATGCGGGTGCGGCGGCCAGGGCTGAAGCGGCCGGCCTGCTGGTGGTGCAGGACCATTGCATCAAGATTGACCACCGCGTGCTTTTGTCCAGCGGTGTGCTCTAGGAGCCTGGGCGGTAGAAGAGACGTGCGCTGCAAACCGACCGCAGCGGTCTATTTTTCACCGATTTCTTACCCAATATCCAGATATTGAGATGCGAAATCGTCAAAAACTATCCTCGCTGGGGTCGCTTTTCGCTATGCACGTCTTCTGCCGCCCAGGCTCCTAGGAGCCTGGGCTGACACAAGAGATGTTGCGACACCTTACCTGAGACAATAGGGAGATGTTTGCACCCCTTCAAAACGACACTTTTTTGCGCGCCTGTATGCGCCAAGCCACCACCCACACACCCGTCTGGCTGATGCGCCAGGCGGGCCGCTATTTGCCCGAATACCGCGCCACCCGCGCCCAAGCCGGCAGCTTTATGGGCCTGGCCACCAACACCGACTACGCGACCGAAGTCACCCTGCAACCGCTGGAGCGCTACCCGCTTGATGCCGCCATTCTGTTCAGCGATATTTTGACGCTGCCCGATGCCATGGGCCTGGGCCTGTCGTTTGCACTGGGCGAAGGCCCGAAGTTCGCGCACACGGTGCGTGACGAAGCAGCCGTGGCCAAGCTCGAAGTGCCCGACATGGCCAAGCTGCGCTACGTGTTTGATGCCGTCACGTCGATTCGTAAGTCCCTCAATGGGCGCGTGCCATTGATCGGGTTTTCGGGCAGCCCCTGGACATTGGCCTGCTACATGGTTGAAGGCGCGGGCTCTGACGACTACCGCCTCGTCAAGACCATGCTGTACCAGCGCCCGGATCTGATGCACAGAATGCTCGCCATCAATGCTGACTCAGTTGCCGCCTACCTGAATGCGCAGATCGAAGCTGGCGCGCAGACCGTGATGATTTTTGACAGCTGGGGTGGCGTGCTGGCAGATAGCGCGTTTCATGAATTCAGTCTGGCTTATACAAAGCGCGTGCTGGCGCAGCTCAAGCGCGCGCACGATGGCGTTGTGATTCCCCGGCTGGTGTTTACCAAGGGCGGTGGCTTGTGGCTTGAAGCGATGGGCCAGCTCGATTGCGAGGTGCTGGGGCTGGACTGGACGGTTAACTTGGCCAAGGCCAGGGCGCTGGTTGGCGAGAACGCGGTAAGTGGCGAGGGCAGCGTGATTGGCCCGCAGGCCAAAGCCTTGCAAGGCAATCTTGACCCCAATGTGCTGTTTGCCAATTCGGCGCAGATCGAGGCCGAAGCGGTCAAGGTGCTGGAGAGTTTTGGCCAGCCCCATACCGATTTTAAAACCTCCGGGCCAACGCATATTTTCAATCTGGGGCATGGTATCAGCCAGCACACGCCGCCTGAAAGTGTTGAAGTGCTGGTCAGTGCAGTACACGCTCACTCTCGACGTATGCGCGGCACTGTTGCCTGAAATAGCAGGCGATTGCTACTTTTGCCCGCCTGCTAGGCCACCTGATAAATGTGATTTTTAACCATGACTAGCACAAAATTCGGCTTCCGAGGCATGACTTATGCACAAAATCTGTGCTACGGTGCGGCAAGAAAGTGTGCCTCGCACAGCCTTCGCTATCAAAGCAATAGCGCTTCTAAGTTGTTGATTTATATAGCTTCTTTAAACTGCTTTTTTTACGGGCATTTTAAGAAAACCCTTGATTTACAAGGCCTGCGGGTGATCGCGGCAAAGCTATCCACAAAGTTATCCACAGAAAACTTGGAAATCTCTAAAATGCCATTAAATCAAGCACTTAGAGCGTTTTTTGCAAGTGCTTTTGGGGAATCCCCAGCAAGTGCTGACGTTGCAGGTACGCGCAGCCCATGACCTGCTGGCTCAATGTGGTCGTCGCCACCCCGGCGCACAGTGCCATCGCCGGCCCGCTGACTTATCAATATCAGACAAGTGAGTCAGCACTTAGCTCCGACGGTAACGTCAGCAACATAAGCCCCGGCAGCCTGGTGCGGGTTCCTCTGGGCAAGCGCGAAGTGCTGGGTGTGGTCTGGGAGCTGTTACCGGGCAGTGGGCAACTGCTGGAAATGCAGACCCGCAGCATTGTCGGCCTGCTTGAAGGCTTGCCAGCCTTGTCTGCAACCTGGCGGCGCTTGATTGCTTTTACGGCCAGCTACTACCAGCGCTCGCCTGGCGAAGTCGCGCTGGCTGCGTTGCCACCTCAGTTGCGGGATATGACGACGCTGCAACTGGCGCGGCGGCTCAAACGTCCGGTGCCGGATTCGAGTCATGCACAAAGCACGCAGAGTCAAGCTGCGCTCAGTGCGCAGCAAACGCAGGCGCTGGCTGAGTTTGCGCGTGACACCCGGCCCGCCTTGCTCTTTGGTGCCACCGGCAGCGGCAAAACCGAGATTTACCTGCGCGCTGCCGCCCAGGTACTGGCGCAAGACCCGGATGCGCAGGTTCTGGTCATGGTGCCAGAGATCAATCTCACGCCGCAATTGCAGGCGCGTTTTGAGGAGCGTTTCCGGCACTTAGGGTTAGAGCGCGTGGTCGCCATGCACAGCGGCCTCACACCCGCACAGCGGCTGAAAAGCTGGCTGGCGGCGCATACCGGCCACGCCAGGCTGGTGTTGGGTACGCGCATGGCGGTGCTGGCATCAATGCCCAGGCTGCGGCTGATCGTCGTCGATGAAGAGCACGACCCGAGCTACAAGCAGCAAGAGGGCGCGCGCTATTCGGCACGCGACCTGGCGGTGTACCGCGCCAAGATTGAAACTGAAGATGCGGAAAAAAATGTCGTAAAAGGTGGCGTTTGCCGGGTGCTGCTAGGTTCAGCCACGCCCTCGCTGGAGAGCTGGCAGGCGACTATTACTGGCAAGTACCAACGCTTAACGATGCCTGACCGGATTGGGGCTGAGGCCGACCGTGGCCTACCCACCGTCAGGGGCGTGGACATGAACCACCAGCCCAAGCACTGCGTGATCGCCCCGCCGTTAATCGTCGCCATTGCCGAGCGCATTGCACGAGGCGAACAGTCGCTGATTTTTTTGAATCGGCGCGGCTACGCACCAGTGCTGGCCTGCCACGATTGCGGCTGGAAAAGCGAATGCCCGCATTGCAGCGCCTACCGCGTGTTCCACAAAATCGACCGTACGCTGCGCTGCCACCACTGCGGTTTTACCGAGCGTGTGTCGCGGGCCTGCCCGAGTTGCGGCAACATCGACATCGCCCCCGTAGGGCGCGGCACCGAGCGGCTGGAAGAACACCTGGCAGAGCTGCTGGCCGAGGCTAAAAGGCCCGATGGTTCGGCCATCAAAATTGCTCGCATTGATGCAGACACCACCCGGCTAAAAGGCGCACTGCAAACGCAACTGGCCAGCGTACACGCGGGCGAGGTAGACGTGCTGGTCGGCACGCAAATGATCGCCAAGGGTCATGACTTCAGGCACATCACGCTGGTCGCGGCCATCAACCCTGATGGCGCGCTTTTCTCCAGCGACTTTCGAGCACCCGAGCGTTTGTTCAGTTTGCTGATGCAGGCCGCAGGCCGTGCTGGCCGCGACGCAAGACATGCGGGTGCCAGCGAAATGTGGGTGCAAACCTTTCACCCGACACACCCGCTTTTTGCCGCGCTTAAAAAGCACGACTACCCCTTCTTCGCGGCGCAGCAGCTCGCCGAGCGTCAAGCATCCAGCCTATCGCCCTTTGGGTTTTCAGCGTTGGTACGCGCAGAAGCGCGCACGCAAGACGTGGCGCAGGGCTTTTTAAACGCAGCGGCTGCTGATGTAGGCTTTCTTCAGGCGCATCCGCATGTGGCTCTCTACCCGGCAGTGCCCATGACGGTTCAACGGGTGGCGAATATCGAGCGCGCCCAGATGCTGGTTGAAAGCCCTTCGCGCGCGGCGCTCCAGCGCTTTTTGCTGGCCTGGCAACCGACTTTTTTTGACATGCGCAAGCAAGGCGAGTTCAAAAGCCTGATTCGCTGGACTATTGATGTTGATCCGCTGGCAATTTGATCTGTGTAAGTCAACGGCACCAAACCCATCCGCTCAAAGCATCTCATCCGGCGCAAACGGGCCTATCAGCTTGATCAACAGCTTCAGGCCAGCGCTGGCATCGGGCTCGCTGCTGGAGTCCTTGAGTTGCGAGCCCATGGGCGCACGCCATACCAGTTGACCCTGGCTGCCAGTCTGTGCGTTTGGCAGCAGCTCGACGCGGTAAGCCCCGGTGGCCAGTGTGGGCTCAATCAACCGCGTGACTTCGTGTGCCAGGGCCAGGTTGCGCACCACCACTGCAACTTCACTGTTTTGCAGTTTGGAGCGCAGATCAAGGTTCATGGAGCCGACCACCAGCAAGCGCTCATCGATCACCACGACCTTGGAATGCAGGCTGGCGCGTGAGCCGCCCGCTGACCCTGCGCCACCCTCACCAGAC
>JBKJOH010000161.1:0-2881 GCA_046593295.1 Polaromonas sp.
ATTGAGGTGGTCATGCTTACAGGCGACAACGCCGGAACGGCCAAGCGTATCGCTGCTGACTTGGGCATCACTACCGTGCTGTCCGATGTACTACCTGGCCAAAAGGCTGCCAAGATCAAGGAGCTGCAGGCAGGGGGCAAGCTGGTCGGCATGGTGGGTGACGGCGTCAATGACGCGCCTGCGCTGACGCAAGCCAATGTGGGCTTTGCCATCGGCGCGGGTACCGATGTGGCGATGGACAGCGCCGATGTAGTGCTCATGAAAAGCGACCCCTACGACATCGTTGGCGCGATCGAGCTGTCGCGCGCGACCTTGCGTAAGATGCACCAGAATCTGTATTGGGCGGTCGGCTACAACGTCATCGCCTTCCCTCTGGCGGCCGGTGTGTTCTACCCCTTCACGCTCTCACCCGAAATCGCGGCGCTGTCGATGTCAGGCAGCTCGGCGGTAGTGGCGATCAACGCGTTGCTGCTCAAGCGTACCAAGCTGGCCGGTATCAAGAGTGCACAACAAAAAAAGGCGGCGGTTCCCGCGCCTGCTGCGGGGGCAACTGCATGAACCAGGCCACCGATTTGCGGCCACTGCAGTTGTTTTTTCTGGCGACTGCGGTGTTCGTCGTATCTGCTGGTTACGGTGCCCTGCTGCCGCTACTGCCGGGCTGGCTGTCGCTGCAATTACCGGGATCGACACCCGGCGATGTGGCCCGGCACGTGGGTTTCCTGAGTGGCGCCTATACGGCGGGCGTGCTGGTCGGTGCCCCGATCTGGGGCCTGATATCCGACCGACTTGGCCGACCCCGTATCCTGGTCCTTGGGCTGGTCGGTTATGTCGCAAGCCTGCTGCTGTTGCTGCTGCCCTCCATGGAGGAACTGTGGGCCATCTACGTACTGCGTGCCGCAGCCGGCTTGTTTGTCGCTGCGGTAGTACCGGTGGTTCCGGCCCTAGTGGCAGCCCACACGCCCAAGGCTATTCGGGCGCGTCGCTTTGCCTGGCTTGGCGCGGCCTCGTTACTCGGCTTCCTCTTCGGGCCGGCGTTGAATGCGGTAGCCGATGCTATTGCTGCAATATTCAGCAACGGTGATGCGTTGGTCGCACTCTCAACGCGCGTCGTCATCGTGCTCTCCGCCCTGCTTGGGGCAGCGATGATGCTCGGCCTGGCGTTGACTTTGCCCGCCAACGAGGGTGCTTCGGACAGTGTTCAGGCCGATGTACCTGCGCCTGCAAGTTTCGCGGCACTCTGGTGGTTGACGGTGGCCGTAAACCTGGTTCTGTCCGGGTTCGAGCTTGGCATCGTATTGCAAGGCCGCCAGCATGCAGAACTCTCAACACAGCAAGTGGCGATGATGTTCGCCGAATGCAGTCTGGTGATGCTCGCTATCAACGCCTTGTTGTTCTTCACGGCCTTGCTGGACAAGGTGTCACCGCGCCTGGTCGTCGCTGCCGGTTCGCTGCTTGGTATGGCAGGCCTTGCCGCGTTGGCTATGCACGAAACGGACAAGTGGATGTACATCGGTGTCAGCCTCACCTCTGCCGGAACGGGTTTGGTACTGCCGGTGATCTCGTTCCTTGCCGCAGGGGCATCGCACCGCAAATTGGGCGCGACCATGGGTGCGCTCGCGGCCGCAGGAGCGCTGGGGCAAACGCTAGGCTCGGCTACCGGGGGTTGGCTCTTTGGCACTGTCGCTCGGCTCAGCTTTGCCTGGCTCACGCTGCCATTGTTGGCGACGCTGATCCTGCTTCTGCTTCGTCCTTCATGGTGGAGGGCCGTGGCCACTCGGCCAGAAGCCGCACTTTTACCGTCGCACTAATGCCATCTGTAACTCAAGGAGAAAAACATGACCTGGCTGGCACAAAACTGGATTTGGGTACTTTTCGGCATCGCCTTCGTGGCGATGCACATGTTTGGGCATGGAGGCCACGGCGGCCATGGGGGACATGGCTCACAAAGCAGCGGTCGCGGCGACGCGAGCGAGGCAAAGCCAGCACGTACTGAGGACAAGGGCCCCCCGGCTTCCACCGAGTCCGGCGGCCCACATTATCATTAATAGGAGTACATCATGCTAAACATCAAGGTAGTTTCCTGGGCGCTCGCCACCACGACGGCGATCTCGTTCGTCGTATGCGTGGTCTTCGGGTTCTTCACGCCGGAGTCACTGCATTCGCGTGCCCTTCTGGAGCAACTGCTGCCCGGCTTCAAGTGGCTCACGCTGCCGGGTTTCTTGATCGGGCTGGTCGAAAGCTTTCTCTACGGTGGCTACGCCGGACTGGTGTATGTGCCGGTCTACAACTTCTTTGTGCGCCGGTTTGATCGCTGATCGTTGATCACCAAGGTGCCAATGACAGTTCGACCTTACTCAGCAACGGTTCTGGCGCTTGGCGGCGTGATCCTCATGCTCCTCGGGCTGTACTTCGCACTGCTGCGGCCGCCTTTGTTACCAGAAGACCCGCGCTTCATGGGGACATCAATGACGCAGATCCAGCAGAGCCTGCCCGGCCTGCTGATCTGGTTGCGCCGAGTGTTCTGGGTCATGGGTGGCTACATGTTCGCCACTGGACTGTTGACGCTTTACGTTGCGCTCACCTCCTTTCGCGCCCGTGTTCGCGGCGCAGCCGTCGTAGGTGCGTTTTCTGGCTTGAGCTCGATCGGGTTGATGGCAGTCGTGAATTTAATGATCGCTTCAGACTTCAAGTGGTTGATTCTGTCCTTCGTTATCCCTTGGGCACTGCCGCTGACGCTTTACTGGATCGAGGGGAATGACGCATGATGCCAAAAACTGGCATATCCTTTCGCGACGCGGCTGCGAAAATTGAACGCGTTTTAAGGAAACAAACCGATGAAGCCTCAAAACAATCGCGCCAGCTCGCCATGTGCCTTGGCAGG
>JBKJOH010000173.1:0-13756 GCA_046593295.1 Polaromonas sp.
GCCAGCCCCGCCGCCGATCACGATCAGGTTGCGCTCAAAACGGGATGGGCGCACCTTGTTCCAGCGTGCATAGACCTGGCGGCGCTTGAAGAACTGTAGCCCTTTTTTGACCCCCAGCGGCAGCAATCCCAGCAGCACGAAGGAGCCGATCAGGCCCGGCGAAAGGATGGACTTGAGCGAGTCGATTTTTGCAAGCTGCGTGCCTGCATTCACATAGGCCACCGTGCCCGCAAACATGCCGATCTGGCTGACCCAGAAGTAGGTCCAGGTTCTGATGCGCGTGAGGCCCATGAGCAGGTTGAGCGCGAAAAACGGCACGACCGGAATCAGGCGAAGGGTAAACAGGTAAAAAGCGCCCTCTTTGTCGATACCCTTGTTGACCTCGTCCAGGCGCCGGCCGAAGCGCTTTTGAATTGCATCCCGAAGCAGGTAGCGCGCAACCAGCATGGCCAGCGTGGCCCCCAGGGTCGAGGCGAAGGACACCACGACGGTACCCCAAACCAGGCCAAAGCTTGCACCGGCTGCCAGCGTCATGATGGCCGCACCCGGCAGGGACAAGGCCGTGATGGCGACGTAGGCCGCAAAGAAAACCAGCGTCACGACCACAGGCCGCTCGGCATACAACGCTGCGAACGAAGCCTGGCTGTCCTTGATAAAGGCAAGGCTGAAATAGCGGCCCAAGTCCAGTGCGAAGAAGGCACTGATGCCCGCCAGCAACAACACGGCGATGATGATTTTTCGCAAATTCACATTTGTCCTTTACATTGTTCTATGACGTCGGTCGGACGGTAGCGGTCATTCTTACAAAAATAAGGCGTTTGCAGTGTAAGAAAACCCGCGCGCCTGCTACCAACAGACTCAAAGGACTTCAAACGGGAGCCACACCGCCCCGTCAGAAATCGTTCAAAATCATCTTTTGATTGAAACTGCCTGCGAAAACTGCGCGTACCACAGGCAACTCATTCGCCTAACTTTAACAAGGAAACTACGAGCATGACCCAGGCACTGGTCGGTGTGATCGGAGGCAGCGGCCTCTACCAGATGGATGCGCTACAGGACGCTCAAGAGCATCTGATGAGCACGCCTTTTGGCGCGCCGTCCGATGTCATGGTGACTGGCCGCGTTCACGGCGTAGCGGTGGTCTTTCTGGCCCGGCATGGCCGTGGCCACCGTCTGCTGCCGTCCGAGGTGCCTTACCGCGCGAATATTCACGCCATGAAGCAGCTCGGTGTGCGCTATCTGCTGTCGATGTCGGCGGTCGGCTCGCTGCGCGAAGAGTTCAAGCCACTGGACATGGTGCTGCCCGACCAGTTTATTGACCTGACGAAACGGCGTGAAAGCACTTTTTTTGGTCAGGGTGCCGTCGCCCACGTGTCAATGGCACAGCCGGTGTGTCCGGCCACTGCCGGGCTGCTGGCGCGCGCCGTGCGCAGCGTGCTCGATGCCGACGTTTCCGGACATGGCGTGACCTTGCACGAGCGCGGCACCTATGTCTGCATCGAAGGCCCGCAGTTTTCCAGCCTAGCCGAATCCAATTGGTATCGCAGCATGGGCGCGACCCTGATTGGCATGACCAATATGCCCGAAGCCAAGCTGGCGCGCGAAGCGCAGATCGCCTACACCACCCTGGCCATGGTGACCGATTACGACTGCTGGCACCCGCGCGAAGCGCATGTCAGCACCGACATGGCACTGGCCAATCTGCTGAAGAACGCCGGTCGCGCGCAACAGGTGGCTGCCGAAGCCATCCGCCTGCTCGGTGCCGGGCAACCCGTGAGCCTGGCACATAGCGCGCTTCAAAATGCCCTGGTCACCCAGCCCGAGGCCATGGCGCCTGATGTGCGCGCGCGACTCGCCGCGTTGCTCGTTTGACTTTCCCGACAAACAGACCGTTATGCACGATACCCTGCCCCTGCTGAAAAAAACGCACTTCCCGGCCATCCGCCGCACTCGCCTAGACATATTGCAAGTCAACCTCGGCTACAAGTGCAACCAGAGCTGTGTGCATTGCCATGTGAACGCCGGCCCGAACCGCACCGAGATGATGGACGCAGACACGCTGGCGCTGATTCCGCAGGTGCTGGCGGCACACGGCCTGGGCACGCTGGATCTGACCGGCGGCGCGCCAGAGCTGCACCCGGGTTTTCGCGATCTGGTGCGCACGGCGCGAGCGCAGGGCGTGCGTGTGATCGACCGCTGCAACCTGACGATTCTGTTTGAACCCGGGCAGGACGGCCTGGCTGAGTTTTTGGCAGAGCAGCGGGTCGAAGTCGTGGCCTCCATGCCTTGTTATACGGCGGAAAACGTGGACAGCCAGCGCGGCGAGGGTGTGTTCGATCTGAGCATTGCGGCCCTGCAAAAACTCAACCAGCTCGGCTACGGCCAGCCCGGCTCCAGCCTGTCGCTGAACCTGGTCTATAACCCGCAGGGTGCGTCATTGCCGCCCGAGCAGCAGGCGCTGCAGGCCGACTACAAACGCGAGCTGTTTGCGCACTTCGGCATCGTCTTCAACGAGCTGTTCGCGCTGACCAACATGCCTATCCAGCGCTTTGGCTCGACGCTGGTGTCCAAAGGCACGTTTGACAACTACATCACCTTGCTCAAGGACAGTTTTCAGCAGCAAAACCTCTCTGGCGTGATGTGCCGCAACACGGTGAGCGTGGACTGGCAGGGCTGGTTATCGGATTGCGACTTCAATCAGCAGCTCGGTCTGCCACTCGGCACCTCGGGTGTCCAGCGGCATCTGCGCGATTTGCTCACCACTCGCCTGGACGACCAGGCGATTCGGGTGGCGGGCCACTGCTATGGTTGCACGGCCGGGCAGGGCAGCAGCTGCGGCGGAGCACTCGAACACTGAACGCGATCGACGGCAACCAAACCATGTCGGCACCGACCCTGTCCATCGTCATACCCGTACTGAATGAGGCTGTAGCGATCGGCGCCGCACTGCAGGCACTGGCGCCTTTTGTTGCACGCGGTGCGCAGATCGTCGTGGCCGATGGCGGCAGCAGCGATGGCAGCGTAGCGCTTGCGCAGGCTGGCGGTACGCAGGTCATCAACGCGCCGCGTGGCCGTGCGCTGCAAATGAACGCGGGGGTGCAGCAGGCCACGGGCGCTGTGCTGCTGTTTCTGCATGCTGACAGCGTGCTGCCTGCGGATGCCGACACCTTGATTGAACAAGCACTTTCCGTGGGTCCGCAGGTTTGGGGCCGTTTTGATGTGCGCATTGCCGGCAGGCCGCCGCTGTTGCGCGTGATTGCAGTGCTCATGAACCTGCGCTCACGCTGGACCGGCATCGCCACCGGCGACCAGGCGATGTTCATGACGCATGAGGCCTTCGAGGCCGTGGGCGGCTTCCCGGCCCAGCCCCTCATGGAAGACATCGAGCTGTCCAGGCGTTTGCTGAAATTATCGCGCCCGGCTTGCCTGCGCGAGCAGGTGTTGACCTCGGGCCGGCGCTGGGAAACACGCGGTGTGTGGCGCACCCTGCTGCTGATGTGGCGGCTGCGCTTTGCCTACTGGCGCGGCGCGGCACCCGAGCGGCTGGCAGAGCTGTACAAGTGAAGGCGACCGACATGACAAGGCTCGTGATCTTCGCCAAGGCCCCGCAACCCGGCGCCGTCAAGACCCGTCTGATCGCGGCGCTGGGGGCGGACGGTGCCGCCGCACTGGCGCGCAGCATGCTGACCCACACGCTGACGCAGGCGCTGGCCACGGAAATGAGCGCGGTCGAATTGTGCATGAGCCCGGCGCCTCTTGATCCAGCGTGGCAGGGGTTCGATCTGCCCGCAGCGCTGACACGCACAGCGCAAGGCGACGGCGACCTGGGCGAGCGCATGGCTCGCGCGGTCGAGCGCGTCACCACGCAGCATCAGCAGCCGGTGCTGCTCATCGGCACCGACTGCCCGATGCTGACGGGAGCACGGATGACCGAGGCTGCAAGGGAGCTTGCGCAGCATGATGCCGTGCTGGTGCCTGCTGCCGACGGTGGTTATGTGCTGATCGGCCTGAAGGCACCCTGCCCCGGAATATTTACGCAGATGACGTGGAGCACGTCCGCCGTGGCGGCCGAGACGCTGCGCCGTCTGGCGCTGCTTGGCCTGCGCGTGTGGCAGGGGCCAACATTGCACGACGTGGACGAACCCGCCGACCTGGTACACCTGCCCGCCGACTTCATGACACCTCATTTTATCAAGACAAATCAGCTTGCAGCCCAATAAACACGGGCACCATCAGCTACACATTCAATAGCAACTTACCTTTCACAGAAGACCTGCCATGCCAAGCGACAACAGCACCTCCGACAGCATCACCTCCGACATCACCTCCGACATCACCTCCGACATTACCCACAAGCTGGTGATCGACTACTACGGCCGCCAGTTGCAGGGCAGCACCGATCTCAAGACCAGCGCCTGCTGCGACGTGAGCAGCATGCCCGAGTGGCTCAAGCCGCTGCTGGCGCGCATCCATCCCGAGGTGCTGTCACGCTACTACGGCTGCGGCCTGGTGTGCCCGCCGCTGCTGGAGGGCTGTCGCGTGCTGGACCTGGGCTGCGGCTCGGGCCGCGACGTGTATGCGCTGGCGCAACTCGTCGGCCCCAGCGGCGAAGTGGTGGGGGTCGATATGACCGACGAGCAGTTGGCCGTGGCCCGGACCCACCAAGCTCACCATGCTGCGGTGTTCGGCTACAGCAATGTACAGTTTCTGCACGGCTACATCGAGCGGCTGGATGAGTTGGGCCTGGAGCCCGCCAGCTTTGACGTGATCGTCTCCAACTGCGTGGTCAACCTCTCGCCCGACAAGGACGCCGTGCTGGCGGGGGTGCAGCGACTGCTCAAGCCCGGCGGCGAGTTTTACTTTTCTGACGTGTATGCCGACCGCCGTGTGCCGGTAGCCGTGAAGAACGACCCGGTACTCTACGGCGAATGCCTGGGTGGCGCGCTTTACTGGAAAGACTTTGAACGCCTGGCCCAGCGCCACGGCTTTGCCGACCCCCGCCTTCTAGAGGACCGGCCGCTGGACATCACCGACCCGCAACTCGCTGCACGCACCGGCAACCTGCGCTTTTTCTCGGCGACTTACCGGCTCTTCAAGCTGGCCGCACTGGAGTCGTCCTGTGAGGACTACAGCCAGGCCGTGATCTACCAGGGCAGCATTCCCGAACATGCCAGCCGCTTCGTGCTCGACAAGCACCACGACATCCAGACCGGCAAGGTGTTTCCGGTCTGCGGCAACACCTGGCACATGCTGCACGGCACCCGCTTTGCGCCGTACTTCAGCTTCATCGGCAACTTCGACACCCACTACGGGATTTTCGAGGGCTGCGGCACCAGCCTGCCGTTTGATGGGCCACAAGGCGCAGCCGCCGGGGTCTGTGGCCCGGGCGGCTGCTGCTGATATTTCATCAAGATAAAACCATGGAATACCTCTTGATTGTCGTCGCCTTGTTTCTGGCCTTCGGCAACGGCGCGAATGACAACTTCAAGGGCTTTGCGACCGTCTGGGCTCCGAGTCGCTCAGTTACCGTCAGGCGCTGCTGCTGGCGACTGTCGCCACGCTGGCCGGCAGCGTCCTGTCCCTGTTTCTGGCCAACGGCCTGGTGCAGCAGTTTTCGGGCAAAGGCTTGCTGCCGCAGACGATTGTGGACACGCCGCAGTTCATCATGAGCGTAGGCCTGGGAGCGGCGCTGACGGTCATCATCGCCACCCGTGTCGGCTTGCCGATTTCCACCACCCATGCCCTGATAGGTGGCCTGATAGGCGCCGGGCTTGCCGCCAGCCCCGGAGAAGTGCAGTTTGGCAAGCTGGGAAATACTTTATTGCTGCCTCTGCTGGTGAGTCCGGTGCTGGCCGCCGCCTTGGGGCTCCTCGCGTATCGATTACTGCGTTTAAAGCCGCAGAGGGCCGACTGCGCTTGCGTGGTGCCACCGCAACTTGCCGTGACGGCGGGTCCGGGCGGTGCGTTGCTGCAGTTTGCCGCACCGCAATTGGTCATTGCCGAGGGTGTGGACTGCGGCAAACTGAACCGGCAAGTGGCACGCTTTTCGATTGCACGCGTGCTGGACCGGCTTCATATCGCGTCTGCCAGCCTGATCTGCTTTGCACGCGCCGTGAACGACACGCCCAAACTGGCTGCGCTGCTGGTCGCCGCCCACCTGCTGAATGTGCAGGTGTCACTCGCGCTGATTGCGGCACTGATGGCGCTGGGCGGCCTGATACTTTCGCGGCGCGTGGCCGAAACGATGAGCCAGCGCGTCAGCCGCATGAGCCCCACACAAGGGGTGTCTGCCAACCTGATCACGGCCGCGCTGGTGCTGGGTGCCAGCCAGTTGGGTCTGCCCGTGTCCACCACCCATGTGTCGGTGGGCGCTATCGCCGGGGTCGGCGCGGGTGCGGCCACGCTCCATTGGGGCGCGCTGCGTCACGTTTTATTGTCCTGGGTCGCGACCTTGCCGATGGCGGCCGGCATCGCCTGGCTTACACTGAAATTTTTCTGAAAGGCCCAACGATGGCCGTGATTTCGACACCCGCGTCCCACCCATTTCCCTGGTATGTCAGGGTGTTTTTCTGGAACCAGAAACGCCACTATGGCGCAGTGCTGGAACCGGCGCGCCTGTGGGGCCGCACACCCAAGGTGTTCGCCGCGCTGGCGCTGCTGTATGGCGCGCTGGACCGGCGCTCGTCGCCGATCGAGCCTGCGCTGCGTACCCTGATCACCGTGCGGGTTTCGCAAATCAACCATTGCTCATTCTGCGTCGATGTGAACGCTTCGACCGCGTTAAAGCGCGGCATCAGCGAAGAAAAACTTCTGGCGGTCTCAGGCTTCGCAGCCAGCGCACTGTTCACGCCACGCGAGCAGGCGGCGCTGACTTATGCGCAAGCAGTGACCCACTCCGAACAGCACGCAACAGCCGAGCATTTTGCAGCCCTGCGCCAGCACTTCAATGACGACGCAATCATTGAGCTGACGGCGCTGATTGCGTTCCAGAATCTGTCAAGCAAATTCAACGCCGCCCTGCAAGTGCCGCCGCAAGGATTTTGCCCGGTGATGCCAGCGCCCGAGCCGATTGACGACGCCGCCTGCGCGGCAACGCTTCAATAGCACCAAGCCTCAAGCGCGGCCATAACCGCCACCACCCGGCGTGTGGATTTCGAACACATCGCCGGGCTGCATCTCGGCTTGGCCGATATGGTCCAGCGCCTCAACGCGGCCGTCGGCGCGCACGACCACATTGCGGCCGACCTGCCCCGGCTCGCCACCGGCCATGCCAAAGGCACCATGCTTGCGGCCGTTCGACAAAATGCTGGCCGTCATGGCCTCCAGAAACCGGATGCGCCGCACACCGCCATTACCACCAACCCAGCGCCCGGCACCGCCCGAGCCTTGCCTGATTTCATAGCTCTCCAGCCGTACCGGAAAACGGAACTCCAGCACCTCGGGGTCAGTCAGGCGCGAGTTGGTCATGTGCGTCTGCACCACCGAGGTGCCGTCAAAACCCGAAATGACTTTGCCCGTAGCGTCCGTCACACCGCCCGCGCCCGAGCCGCCCGAAATGGTTTCGTAATACTGGTGCCGCGCATTGCCGAAGGTGAAGTTGTTCATGGTGCACTGGCTGGCCGCCATGATGCCGAGCGCGCCAAACAAGGCATTGGTGATGCAGGTGGAGGTTTCCACATTGCCGGCCACCACCGAGGCGGGCGGGTTCGGGTTCAGCATGGAGCCCGGCGGGATGATGACCTTCAGCGGCTTGAGGCAACCCGCATTGAGCGGAATGTCGTCATCGACCAGCGTTCGGAACACATACAGCACCGCCGCCATGCACACCGCCGTCGGCGCGTTGAAGTTGTTGGTCTGCTGCTCTGAGGTACCCGTAAGGTCGATTTCGGCGCTGCGGTTTTTTGTGTCCACACGGATCGCCACCCTGATCTGCGCCCCGTTGTCCAGCGGCAGCGTGAATTTAATGGGGGTCAGATTCCAATTATCAGAAGGATCGTCGATAAGCTCTGGTTTGAATTTTGATAATTGGAATCTGACCCCCATTAAATCAATCACCCGGCGCACCGACTCTTCAGCGTTGTCCTGCACGTGGCTCATATAAGCCAGCACCACATCAAGGCCGAACTGCGCCACCATCTTGCGCAGCTCCTGCACGCCTTTTTCATTAGCGGCGATTTGCGCTTTCAAGTCGGCCATATTTTGCTGCGGATTTCTGGACGGGTACTTGCCACTCTTGAGCAGCGCCACCATCTCAGCCTCGCGCAGCACACCGCGCTCGACCAGCTTGAAGTTGTTGATCTGCACACCCTCTTCTTCAATCAGCGTCGAAAATGGTGGCATGGAGCCTGGCGTGGTACCGCCAATGTCGGCGTGATGGCCGCGCGAACCGACATAGAACAGGGGCCGGAGACCCTCACCCCTGCCCTCTCCCGGAGGGAGAGGGAGTAAAAAACCATCATCCCCGAATTCGCTTCCTCGCCCTCTGGGAGAGGGTTGGGGTGAGGGCTGCACACCCAGATACACGGGCGTAATCACCGTGATGTCGGGCAGGTGCGTGCCGCCATGGTAGGGGTCATTCAGCGCATACACATCGCCGGGCTGCATCTTGCCAGCGTTCTCGCGGATCACCGTCTTGATGCTCTCACCCATCGAGCCGAGATGCACCGGCATGTGCGGCGCGTTGGCGATCAGGTTGCCTTCGGTATCAAACAGCGCACAGCTAAAGTCAAGTCGCTCCTTGATATTGACCGAGTACGCGGTGTTCTGCAATTGCAGACCCATCTGCTCGGCGATGTTCATGAAAAGGTTGTTAAACACTTCCAGCAGCACCGGGTCCGCCGTCGTGCCTGCCGCAAACTTGATGGCACGCTCCGCACGCCGATCCAGTACCAGATGGTCTAACGCCGTCAGCGCGGCAACCCATCCGGGCTCCACCACCGTGGTCGCATTTTTCTCGGCAATGATGGCCGGGCCGGTGATGATGTCGCCGGGTTGCAGGTCTTCGCGCACCACCAGCGCCGCGTCATGCCACTGGCCGCCCGAGTACATGCGAACAGTTTCGCGGCGCGGTACTTCACGTGCCTCGTGCATAGCATGGCGCGGCTCGGCCGGTACATCACCCGCAATCACGGCCTCTACCGACACCGCCTCAACGACCAGGCCTTTGCCTTGCATCAGGAAGGAAAAACGCTGGCGGTAGGCCGCTTCAAAGCCCGCTTCGATCTGGTCCAGGCTGCCGAAGGGAACTACGAGAGCCGTGTCGCTGCCCTCGTAGCGCACATGCACCCGACGGTGCATGGTGATGGCACTGCTGCTGGCTTGCTGGCGCTGCAGCTCGGCTTCAGCCGCGCTACCCAGGCGGTTCAGGCTTTCGGCGATAGCGGGCAATGCAGACTGCGAGAGCTTGAGTTCAATCGCCTGCTCACGAATCACATTCTGGTCTGCCAGCCCCATGCCGTAAGCACTCAACACACCCGCCAGGGGGTGTACAAAAACTTTGGTCATGCCCAGCGCATCCGCCACCAGGCAGGCGTGCTGCCCACCGGCACCGCCAAAGCACTGCAGCGTGTAGCGCGTCACGTCGTAGCCGCGCGCGACTGATATTTTTTTGATGGCATTGGCCATTTGCTGCACGGCGATATTGATGAAGCCTTCGGCCACGACCTCAGGCGCGCGGCCAGTCTGGCTGGCCAGCACATCGAATTGCGCCTGCACCGCATCGAAGCTCAGTGGCTCGTCGGCGTTCGGGCCGAACACCTTCGGAAAATAACGCGGCTGCACCTTGCCGAGCATGACATTCGCGTCGGTCACGGCCAGCGGGCCGCCGCGCCGGTAGCTTGCGGGGCCGGGGTTGGCACCCGCACTTTGCGGGCCGACGCGAAAGCGCTCACCATCAAATTTTAGTATCGACCCACCGCCGCTTGCCACAGTATGAATACTCATCATGGGCGCACGCATACGCACGCCAGCAACTTGCGTTTCAAATTCGCGTTCAAATTCGCCCGCATAGTGCGACACATCGGTAGACGTGCCGCCCATGTCAAAGCCAATCACCTTCTCAATGCCTGCCACTGCCGCTGTACGGGCCATGCCGACAATACCGCCTGCGGGGCCACTCAAAATAGCGTCCTTACCCTGAAACACATGCGCGTCAGTCAAGCCACCGGATGACTGCATGAAAAACAATTTCACGCCCGGCATTTCAGCGGCGACCTGTTCAACGTAGCGGCGCAAGATGGGTGACAAATACGCATCCACCACTGCGGTGTCGCCCCGGCTGACAAACTTCATCATGGGACTGATTTCATGCGAGGTGCTGACTTGCGTAAAGCCGACTTCAAGCGCGATGCGTTTGGCTGCTTTTTCATGGCTTGAGTAGCGATAGCCGTGCATGAAAACAATCGCAACGCTGTGCAGCCCTTTTGCATATTGCGTAAGCAGCTCCTTTTTCAGGAGCGCTTCATCAAGCGCCTGCAACACCTCACCCTGTGCGCCAACCCGTTCCTGGGCTTCGACAACCGCGCTGTACAGCAGCTCGGGCAGCACAATATGCCGATCAAAAAGGCGTGGCCGGTTTTGGTAGGCGATGCGCAGCGCATCACGAAAGCCCCGCGTGGTCACCAGCAATGTCGGCTCGCCCTTGCGCTCAAGCAGCGCGTTTGTGGCCACTGTGGTGCCCATCTTCACGCAGTCCACTACATCTGCACGGATCGGTTCGCCGGCTTTCAGCCCCAGCAAGTGGCGAATACCGGCAACAGCCGCGTCGCGGTATTGCTCGGGGTTTTCAGAAAGCAGCTTGTGGGTAATGAGCGAGCCATCGGGCTTTTTGGCCACAATGTCGGTGAAGGTGCCGCCCCGGTCAATCCAGAATTGCCAGCGCTTGTCTGGCTTGCCGTCCCTGCTGGTTGGCGTTTTAACGATGTCAGAGGTATTTTTTTGCATCAAATGAAGGTTCATACTGAACGCTGTGAAGTATCAGGTGCAGGCCGAGCTTTGGGGTATGCCCGGCAAGCTGGCGCGGGATTTGCGTCTATCCTAGTACGACTTCCCAACTCACCCCCCACGGTGCGACAGCGCCACTTTGGCCACTGACACACCAGGTACCTCGGATGGTTCTGTCGCATTAATTCGATGCCGGCCAACACGCAGGTAGCAGTGGCAAGAACCGAATGGCCCAGCGACTGATTGACGAATGGTCGACTTCAACCCCACGCTGCGCCATCATTTCCTCCAGATGGCGGTAGCTCAACGGGTAGGCCGTGTACCAACGGATGCACACCAGAATCACATCAATTGGAAAACGCATTCGCGTTGGTGACGCGCATGAAAACGACTTGATTCGTATGGGGTGCTTAGGTTACGCCAACCATCAACTCGAAGTTAATGCGACAGAACACGATTGTGCGCGCGGCGATACCGTTTTTTTGGTTGCCTCGTGGTGTGCATCGTGCTCATCACCGTGTTTCCGCAAATCGTGACGATATTGCCCGATCTTGTGATGGGCAAAGAGAAGTAGCGCTGCGCTAAACATTTGGGTTAAGCGCTGCGCCAGGGGCGCAGCAACCTCTCATCATCTGTCAGCGCAACCGTTTTGAGCCCCGTAGCCGCCTCAATCGCCGCGCGATACGGCGGCATGTTGGTGCATTCAAGCACCACGCATTGCAGCGACGGCTCGCGTTCTTTAAGCGCAACGGCTGCCGCAACCACCTCGTCGCTGGCCCTGTTGGCATCCAGCGTTTCGCGGTTGCCGAGAATGGCACCTGCAAACTCACCCTTAGGGTCAACGCCCTGCACCACCACGTCTTTCAAACGCGCTTTCGGCACGCCCGCAGCCCGCAAGTGCTCAAGCCCCAGCTTGCCCGAGCTGATGGTGAGCACGCCAACTTTAGGCTGCGTTGCCAGCAGCCCCGGCAACTGCAGCAGGCTGGACGTGATGACCGGCACCTTCACAGCGGCCTGCAACTCCTTTTGCAGCAGCACCAGAAAGCCGCAACTGGTGGTGATCGCCCTGGCACCGTCACGCGCCATCGCCCGCACCACAAACTCGAACGCTGGCACGACCCGCGCCCCGCGCAAGCCCGAGCTGGAGGCCACCACCTTGGCCGGCCACGCACCCTTGACCACGCGCAGGCTGGTGGGCACGCCAAATGCATCGGGGTGGCCAATGTCGCCTGGCAGGCGCGGAAATTTAGTGTCCAGCATCACCACACCCAGAAAGCCGGTCTGTGCGCCGATATCAGCGGCGGGCGCGGCGATGGCATCGGCTGGCGGCACGGTTAAAGTCATGGCTTGATTGTCCTGCCAAAATAAAAGCAAAATCACAGCTACACAGCCTCCAAGCTGCAACCGCCATGCCTTCACTGACATCTGTACTGCCCTTTGTTGCCATCTGCATAGGCGCGTCCCTAGGCGCGTTGGCCCGCTGGGGCCTGGGCCTGTGGCTGACACCCGGCGGCGTGATTCCCTGGGGCACGCTGGCCGCCAACCTGATAGGCGGCTACCTGATAGGCATCTGCATCGCCACCTTCCAGGCCATGCCGCACCTCGACCCCTTCTGGCGCCTGCTGCTGGTCACCGGCTTTCTGGGCGGGCTGACAACCTTCTCATCATTTTCAGCCGAGGTCGTCGGGTTTTTAATGGAAGCTAGGTACGGCCTGGCCGTGGTCACCGCAACCGCACACGTGCTGGGGTCACTGGCCATGACGGTGCTCGGCATCAAGTCAGCGGTGCTTTTTTGGGTGCAGTGCGGTTAGGCTTGATAAAGCAACTTCTTTTCCGTAAATTTCCGAAATTTAGTTTTGGGTGTTGGTGATTTGCAGCGCTCAGAGTTTCATGGCCAGATAGATTTTTGCAATCAGTAAAAATGCTCCTGGCCACCGACTTCCATTTCGCCGCGCAGCGTATGCACCGCGTCATGCAGTGCGGCGCTGGCATCACCACGTTTCAAGTACACCGGCGGCAGCACGTAGCTTTTGGCGATGAGCGCGTCGTGGACTGTCAGCACGGGATGCAGCGCCACGCCGCCTGCGCCTATAGATGCGCCCTGCACCATGCCATCTTCAATGTGCAGATTGATGGCCAGGCAGACGGCAGAGATATCGTCGTCGTAGCGCTTGGATATTTTGTAGACCTTCAGCAGTTCGGGCAGCCCCTCACCCCTACCCTCTCCCCAGAGGGGCGAGGGGGTCAACTCAGATTTTTTTCTGCCCGCTCTCTCTCCCACGGGGAGAGGGCTAGGGTGAGGGTGCATCGTCTTCGGCACCTTGATCCACGCCAGCACTTCGTCACGGGCCATCACGTTCTTGGTGCTGCTTGGTCACCCACAGGCCGACATCGGTGCAGCCGACGACGACTTGTGCGTCGGGGTGCTCGGCTTTGGCCTTCAGCAGTGCGGCCAGCGTGAGTGGTGATTTGTAGGCTGAATCGAGCTGCAAGCCAATAGAATCAGGGGCGAGCAGCTTCATTTTTTGTAGCAAAGCCTGGCTGTCGATGGTCACCCGCTCAAGGGCATCAGGCGATCCAGCTTCATCATCTTACAAAACGGCTCAAACGTCTCCAATGGGGTTGATGTGAAGGGCGTTGAAGGCAAGGTGCCGGGTAACTGAAAATTCTTACCCCCCTCTCCTTCTTGGATGCCTTTAGTGCGATCATCCAAAGCTGCCTTCGGGCGGCTTTTTTGTTTCTGGAGTTTTTCATGACCACTGTAAAAGATATTCCTGCTGATCGCCTGCCCGATCTGCTGCGGCAAATGCCCAAG
>JBKJOH010000193.1:0-3786 GCA_046593295.1 Polaromonas sp.
CAAGGACATGGACCAGGTGCAGCCTGGCGATGTGCTGGTGACCGACATGACAGACCCGAACTGGGAGCCGGTAATGAAGCGCGCCAGTGCCATCGTCACCAACCGTGGTGGCCGCACCTGCCACGCCGCCATCATTGCGCGCGAGCTGGGCATTCCGGCGGTGGTCGGCTGCGGTAATGCGACCGAGCAATTGAAGGACGGTATGCTGGTCACGGTGAGCTGCGCCGAGGGCGACACCGGCAACATTTACGACGGCTTGCTGGAGACCGAAATAACCGAAGTGCAGCGCGGCGAGATGCCACCGATTGACATCAAGATCATGATGAACGTCGGCAACCCGCAACTGGCCTTTGACTTCTGCCAGATACCCAACCAGGGCGTCGGCCTGGCGCGGCTGGAGTTCATCATCAACAACAACATTGGCGTACACCCCAAGGCGATTCTCGACTACCCGAATATTGATACTGACCTTAAAACAGCGGTTGAAAGCGTGGCCCGTGGCCATGCCTCGCCGCGTGCGTTTTATGTTGACAAGGTGACAGAAGGCATCGCCACCATTGGCGCGGCCTTCTGGCCCAAGCCCGTGATTGTTCGGCTGTCAGACTTCAAGTCGAATGAATACCGCAAGCTGATTGGTGGCTCGCGCTACGAGCCGGAAGAAGAAAACCCGATGCTCGGCTTTCGCGGCGCGGCGCGCTACGTCAGCGCCGAGTTTGGCGAGGCCTTTGCGATGGAGTGCGAAGCGCTCAAGCGCGTGCGCAACGACATGGGCCTGAGCAATGTCGAGGTCATGGTGCCGTTTGTACGCACGCTGGGCCAAGCCAAGGCTGTGACCGAACTGCTGGCGCAACACGGTCTGAAGCGCGGGCAGGACGGCCTCAAAATCATCATGATGTGCGAGGTGCCCAGCAACGCTGTGCTGGCCGATGAGTTTCTTGAATATTTCGACGGCTTCTCGATTGGCTCGAACGACTTGACGCAGCTCACGCTTGGCCTCGACAGGGACTCCGGCCTGGAGATTCTGGCGAAGGACTTTGACGAACGTGACCCGGCCGTCAAGGCGCTGCTGCGCATGGCCATTGCCGCCTGCAAGCGTCAGGGCAAATACGTCGGCATCTGCGGCCAGGGCCCCAGCGACCATCCGGACTTGGCCCAGTGGCTCAAGGACGAAGGCATTGGCTCGATTTCACTGAATCCGGATACCGTGATTGATACCTGGAAGCTATTGGCGAATTAAAAAGCCCAAGGGAAAACCCCGGCTTGTTTTGCTGCCTGAAGGGTGTAAATCTGAAAGCCCTCCGATGACAATCGGGGGGCTTTCTTTTTAAGCCCTTGCCAGCGCATGCCTTCTACTCAAACACTCAACAATCACCGCAGCTACTGGCGCAAGAACCGCATCGTCATTGCTGTGCTGCTGCTGATCTGGTTTGCCGTGACATTCGGGGTGAGTTACTTTGCACGGTACTTGAGTTTTAATTTTTTCGGCTGGCCCTTCAGCTTCTGGATGGGTGCGCAGGGTGCGCTGCTGGTGTACTGCCTCATCATTGGTTTTTACGCTTGGTACATGAACCGGCTGGACATTGCGCATGGTGTTGAAGAGGAGCAGGACTAAGCATGGCGGGCTTTTTTGGCGTTCGCGACGGTGTCCGGCTAACAGGCCAGCAATTCAAGGCGCAGCTCAATCGTGTCTATAGCTGGTACACAGGCGGGTTTGTGCTCTTTGTGCTGGTACTGGCCGTTGCCGAGCGCATGGGCCTGCCGCGCTTGTGGATAGGCTTTACTTTTCTGATGGCCACCATCGGCCTGTATGCGGGCATCGGTGTGATGAGCCGCACCACCAAGGCTTCTGAATATTACGTGGCCGGGCGCAGGGTGCCCGCGCTTTACAACGGCATGGCAACGGGTGCCGACTGGATGTCCGCTGCATCGTTTATCGGCCTGGCCGGAACGCTATATCTCACGGGCTACAACGGCCTAGCTTTCATCATGGGCTGGACTGGCGGCTACTGTCTGGTGGCGCTGGTGCTGGCACCTTACATCCGCAAGTTTGGCCAGTTCACCATTCCTGATTTTCTGGGTGAGCGCTACGGCGGCACTTATGTTGGGCAACTGCCGCGCCTGATTGCCCTGGTTGCAGCCATTTTGTGCTCGTTCACCTACCTGGTGGCGCAGATTTACGGTGTCGGTTTGATCACGTCCTACCTGACCGGCATCGCCTTTGAACTGGGGATTTTTCTGGGGCTGGGCGGCATCCTGGTGTGCTCATTTCTGGGCGGTATGCGCGCCGTGACTTGGACGCAGGTGGCGCAATACATTATTTTGGTCGTTGCCTACCTGATCCCGGTGATGTGGCTATCGGTCAAGCAAACGGATGTGCCGATACCGCAGCTCATTTATGGCTATCAGCTTGAAAAAGTCACCGCCAAAGAAAAAGAGCTGACCGACGACGCAAAAGAAAAACAGGTGCGTTCGATTTTTCAGCAACGTTCTGATGCCCTGAATGAAAAGCTCAAGCACCCAACGGCATCACTGGCAGAAGACAAGGTAGCCGCTGCCAAAAAGATCGAGGCGCTTAAAAGCGGTGATGCCTCTGTAGCGGCGATATCGGCTGCTGGCAAGGTTGTGGCCAACATGCCCAAAGACGAGGCAGCGGCTGTCAGGGCCTGGACGGCGGCCAAGGCCGAGTCGGATGCCAAAACCCTGCCGCTCAATGGCATGCCACCTCACGCGGCGCAGTTTTCAGGCAACCCTGACGGCACGCCCAAAGAGCAGACGCTTTACAACACCTCGCGGCGCAATTTTCTGGCGCTGGTTTTTTGCCTGATGGTGGGCACCGCTGCGCTACCGCATATTTTGATGCGCTACTACACCGTGCCCAGCGTGCGAGCGGCGCGGCAGTCGGTGACGTGGTCGCTGCTTTTTATCGTGCTGCTGTACTTCACCGCGCCCGCGCTGGCGGTGCTGGTCAAGTACGAAATTTTCACCTCACTGGTGGGCACGCCGTTTGACCAGTTACCTGCCTGGGTCAATGCCTGGAACAAGATAGATGTCAACCTGCTGTCGGTGGCCGATGTCAACAAAGACAACATCCTGCAGCTCAATGAGTTGACGATCAGCGGCGACATCATCGTGCTGCTGACCCCCGAGCTGGCTGGCTTGCCCTATGTCATTTCGGCCCTGGTGGCGGCGGGCGGCCTGGCTGCGGCGCTGTCAACGGCAGACGGCCTGCTGCTGACCATTTCCAACGCCCTGGGCCATGACCTTTATTTCAAAATGATTGACCCCAACGCCTCTACCGTCAGCCGCGTGACGGTGTCGAAAATACTGCTGCTCATCGTCGCCTTGCTGGCGGCCTATGTGGCGGCGCAAAAGCCTGCCGACATTTTGTTTCTGGTGTCGGCGGCGTTTTCGTTTGCAGCGGCATCGTTTTTTCCGGCACTCAGCCTGGGTATTTTCTGGAAGCGCGCCACAGGCATTGCCGCGTCGCTGGGTATGGTGGCGGGCCTTGGCGTGACGGTTTACTACATGCTGGTCAACCAGCCCTGGCTGCGCGCCACTTTTGGCATCACATCGCCGATCCAGCTGTGGTGGGGGATAGACCCTATTTCTGCCGGCATTTTCGGTGTGCCGGTGGGTTTTGCGGTGATCGTGCTGGTCAGCCTGGTGACCCCGCCGCCCAGCGACAAAGCGCAAGACCTGGTGGAATACGTTCGATATCCAGACCTAAAAAGCCTCTGATTCCCCTTGGCCGCTCGTATTTATCGAGCGTCCGCAAGGCAATTTTTC
>JBKJOH010000048.1:0-7225 GCA_046593295.1 Polaromonas sp.
ATCGTGGGCTTCGCTCTTAACGGCGGAGAATTCTGACTCAATAGCCCAATTGGAAGCACTGCAAGTGGTTTGCGGTGTGGACGACGGGCCCAAGACTGATTGGTCTGCTGCTTGAAAGAGTAGCAAACCGGTGCAAGTTGGGAACCAATTTAAATGATTCAAACGCAATCCAAACTCGATGTTGCTGACAACACGGGTGCCAAGTCCGTGATGTGCATCAAGGTGCTGGGCGGATCCAAGCGCCGGTACGCCAGCGTTGGTGATGTCATCAAGGTGAGCATCAAAGAAGCCGCTCCACGTGGCCGCGTCAAAAAAGGCGAGGTTTACAGTGCCGTGGTCGTTCGCACCGCCAAGGGCATCCGCCGCGGTGATGGCTCGCTCGTCAAATTCGACGGCAATGCAGCTGTGCTGCTTAACGCCAAGCTGGAGCCTATCGGCACCCGTATCTTCGGACCAGTGACGCGCGAGTTGCGCACTGAAAAGTTCATGAAGATCGTGTCTTTGGCTCCTGAAGTTCTGTAAGGGCAAAAGGCAATGAACAAGATTCGCAAAGGCGACGAGATCATCGTGATCACGGGTCGCGACAAAGGCAAGCGTGGCACGATTTCGCTGCGCGTGGACGACAGCCATGTGCTGGTGGACGGGGTCAACCTGGTGAAAAAACACACCAAGCCCAATCCGCTCAAGGGCACCACGGGTGGCATCGTTGAAAAAAGCATGCCGATTCACCAGTCCAATGTAGCTATTTTCAATGCTGCTTCTGGCAAGGCGGATCGTGTTGGTATCAAGTTGTTGGCTGACGGCAAAAAAGTGCGCGTCTTCAAGTCCAGCGGCGACGAAATTAAGGCTGCATAAACATGGCACGCTTGCAAGATCAATACCGCGAGAAAATCGCGCCTGCCCTGATTGAAAAATTCGGCTATACGACACCCATGCAGGTGCCGCGCATCACCAAGATCACCCTCAACATGGGCGTGAGCGAGGCGGTTGCCGACAAGAAGGTCATGGACAACGCCGTGTCTGACATGGCCAAGATTGCAGGTCAGAAGCCTGTGGTTACCAAGGCCAAAAAAGCTATCGCCGGATTCAAGATCCGCGAAGACTTGCCAATTGGCTGCATGGTCACGCTGCGCGGCGTGCAGATGTATGAGTTCCTCGACCGTTTCGTGACCGTGGCCTTGCCCCGTGTCCGTGACTTCCGTGGTATTTCCGGTCGCGCCTTTGATGGCCGCGGCAACTACAACATCGGCGTTAAAGAGCAGATCATTTTCCCTGAAATCGAGTACGACAAGGTTGACGCCTTGCGCGGTCTCAATATCAGCATCACCACAACGGCCAAGACCGATGAAGAGTGCAAAGCGCTCCTCACCGCCTTCCGTTTTCCGTTCAAGAACTGAAGGCGCAAGATGGCAAAACAAGCATTGCTGCAACGCGAAGCAAAACGCGACAAACTGGTCGCTAAATTCGCCAAAAAACACGCTGAACTCAAGGCTGTGTCCAATGATTTCAAAAAAACCGACGACGAGCGCGCCCTGGCCCGTTTGGAGTTGCAAAAGTTGCCCCGCAACGCGAACCCGACCCGCCAGCGTAACCGCTGCGCGATCACGGGCCGCCCACGCGGAACCTTCCGTCAATTCGGTCTGGCTCGCGCCAAGATTCGTGAATTGGCCTTCGCAGGTGATATCCCCGGTATCACCAAAGCCAGCTGGTAATAGGAGAGCCACAACATGAGTATGAGTGATCCTATCGCCGACATGCTGACACGCATTCGGAATGCACAAATGGTTGAAAAAGCCGTTGTGTTGGTGCCATCGTCGAAAGTCAAGGTTGCCATTGCGCAAGTCTTGAAAGACGAAGGTTATATCGACGGCTTCGCGGTGAAAACCGACGACGGCAAGTCGCAGCTGGAAATCGCCCTGAAGTACTACGCAGGCAAGCCCGTGATTGAACGCATCGAGCGTGTCAGCCGCCCCGGTCTTCGCGTTTACAAAGGCCACGGCGCTATTCCTCAGGTCATGAATGGTCTGGGCGTAGCAATTGTCACCACCCCGCAAGGCGTGATGACTGATCGCAAGGCACGCGCTACCGGTATCGGTGGTGAAGTTCTTTGCTACGTGGCTTAACGGCGACATAGAGGAGTAAAGAAATGTCCCGTATAGGAAAAATGCCAGTCTCCATTCCCCAGGGTGTGGATGTGACCATCAAAGAAGACCAAATCAATGTCAAGGGGGCACTCGGCACTTTGGCCTTGAGCAAAAACGCACTCGTCACCATCAAAAATGATGCTGGCAAGCTGACGTTCGAGCCCGCCAATGATTCCCGCGAAGCCAATGCCATGAGCGGCACGATGCGCCAGCTCGTGAACAACATGGTGACCGGCGTCACCAAGGGCTTCGAGAAAAAGCTCAACTTGGTTGGGGTGGGATTCAAAGCCCAGGCTACAGGTGCCAATCTGAATTTGACGGTTGGTTATTCGCACCCTGTGGTGATGGATATGCCTGCCGGCATCACAGTTGCAACGCCTACGCCAACTGAAATCGTTATCAAGGGTTCTGACCGTCAGCGTGTTGGCCAGATCGCCGCTGAAGTTCGTGCTGTTCGTCCTCCTGAGCCTTACAAAGGCAAGGGCATCCGTTATTCGGATGAGAAGATCACGATCAAAGAAACCAAGAAGAAATAAGGAGCTGCAATATGTTGACCAAAAAAGCGCAGCGGCTTCGTCGTTCACGTCAAACGCGTATCCGCATCGCCACACAGGGCGTTGCCCGCTTGACGGTAAATCGTACCAACCTGCACATCTACGCCAGCGTTATCTCTGGCGACGGCACCAAAGTGCTGGCTGCTGCATCTACCGCAGAAGTCGAAGTCCGCAAGGAAATCGGCGCGTCCGGTAAAGGTGGAAATGTTGCTGCTGCACAAGCCATTGGCAAGCGTATTGCTGAAAAAGCAAAAGCAGCGGGTGTCGAAAAAGTAGCGTTTGACCGTGCTGGTTTTGCGTACCATGGCCGCGTCAAAGCGCTGGCTGATGCGGCCCGCGAAGCTGGCCTGCAGTTCTAATCAGACTGGAAATAAACAATGGCCAAGTTTCAAGCTAAATCAGCAAACGATGCTCCAGACGATGGTCTGAAGGAAAAAATGATCGCGGTTAACCGTGTCACCAAAGTGGTGAAGGGTGGCCGTATTCTCGGTTTCGCCGCACTCACGGTGGTTGGCGACGGTGACGGCCGCGTGGGCATGGGCAAGGGCAAGTCAAAAGAAGTGCCTGCAGCCGTGCAAAAAGCCATGGAAGAGGCGCGCCGCAACCTGAAAAAAGTGTCGCTGAAAAACGGCACCATTCATCACAACGTGTTTGGCCACTGGGGTGCCGCCAACGTCATGATGATGCCTGCTGCCAAAGGTACCGGCATCATTGCTGGCGGTCCGATGCGCGCAGTTTTTGAAGTCATGGGTATTACCGACATCGTGGCGAAAAGCCACGGTTCGAGCAACCCTTACAACATGGTGCGCGCTACGCTGGACGCACTGAACAACTCCACCACGGCTTCTGATATTGCAGCCAAGCGTGGCAAATCAGTCGAAGAAATCTTCGGCTAAGGCGCAGGAGCATTTAAATGACGACAGCAAATAAAGTAAAAGTCCAGCTGATTCGCAGCCCGATTGGCACCAAAGAGTCACACCGCGCTACTGTGCGTGGTCTGGGCTTGCGCGGTGTTAACAGCGTTAGCGAATTGGAAGACACGCCCGCAGTGCGCGGCATGATTAACAAGATCAGTTATCTGGTCAAGATTGTTTGAAAATTTTTTGTGGAAAAGACAACAGCCGCGTAGCGGCAAGCTCTGTCCCCAACTGACTAAGTAATAAGTAAGGCCTATTATGGAATTAAACGGAATCAAGCCGGGCGCTGGTGCAAAGCACTACAAACGCCGTGTCGGTCGCGGCATTGGCTCTGGCATCGGTAAAACCGCAGGACGCGGCCACAAAGGTCAAAAGTCCCGCGCCGGTGGCTACCACAAGGTCGGTTTTGAAGGCGGTCAAATGCCTATGCAACGCCGCTTGCCAAAGCGCGGTTTCAAATCGCATTTGCTCAAGTTCAACGCCGAGGTCACGTTGACTGCACTGGAGCAGCTCGGTCTGGCCGAGGTGGACTTGCTGGCTTTGAAGACGGCTGGCCTAGTGGGTCAACTGGCTAAAAATGTCAAGATCATCAAGACGGGCGAACTAACGAAAGCCGTCAAGCTCAATGGTATTGGTGCAACTGCTGCTGCCAAGGCCATCATTGAAGCCGCTGGCGGCTCGGTTGCCTAATTTTTAAAGCATTGACAGGATTCATCGGTGGCAACTAACTCGGCTCAATTGGCAAAATCCGGCAAGTTCGGCGATTTGCGGAGCAGGCTTGTGTTTTTGCTGCTGGCACTGGTGGTGTATCGCATTGGTGCGCACATCCCTGTGCCGGGAATTGACCCGAACCAGCTCAAAGAGTTGTTCAAGGGCCAGCAGGGTGGCATATTGAATTTGTTCAATATGTTCTCCGGTGGCGCGCTGTCGCGGTTTACGGTTTTTGCGTTGGGCATCATGCCCTACATCTCTGCATCAATCATCATGCAGTTGCTGACGTATGTCGTGCCGATATTTGAGCAACTGAAAAAAGAAGGTGAAAGCGGACGCCGTAAGATTACCCAGTACACCCGCTACGGTACGTTGGGCCTGGCACTGTTCCAGTCGATGGGCATTGCGATTGCGCTGGAAAGCTCGCCTGGTCTGGTGCTGGTCCCTGGTTTTGGTTTTCGCATGACGGCTGTAGTCAGCCTGACAGCGGGCACGATGTTCCTGATGTGGTTGGGTGAGCAGATTACCGAGCGTGGGTTGGGTAACGGTATCTCGATTCTGATTTTTGCCGGTATTGTGGCCGGTTTGCCCAGTGCAATGGGCGGTCTGCTTGAGTTGGTGCGTACCGGTGCCATGAGTATCCTTGTGGCGATCGTGATCATGGCCGTGGTCGTGCTGGTCACTTACTTTGTTGTATTTGTAGAGCGCGGCCAGCGGAAAATTCTGGTCAATTACGCCAGGCGGCAGGTCGGCAACAAGGTGTATGGCGGGCAATCCTCCCATCTGCCTTTGAAGCTGAACATGGCCGGTGTCATCCCCCCGATTTTTGCGTCTTCAATTATTTTGTTGCCCGCGACGGTGGTAGGCTGGTTTAGCACTGGTGAAGGCATGCGCTGGCTCAAGGATATTGCCAGCACGCTCACTCCCGGCCAACCTATCTATGTGATGTTTTATGCGAGTGCCATCATCTTCTTCTGCTTCTTTTACACGGCACTGGTTTTTAACAGTCGTGAAACTGCAGACAACCTGAAGAAAAGCGGTGCCTTCATTCCGGGAATACGTCCGGGCGACCAATCGGCGCGCTACATCGACAAGATTCTGGTGCGTTTGACGCTGGCCGGATCGATCTACATCACCGCCGTCTGTCTGCTGCCTGAGTTTTTGATTTTGAAGTACAACGTGCCGTTTTATTTCGGTGGCACCTCTTTGCTGATTATTGTGATTGTCACCATGGATTTCATGGCGCAAGTGCAGAACTACATGATGTCGCAGCAGTACGAGTCCTTGCTTAAAAAAGCAAACTTCAAGACATCGCCCGGCGCGTGATGATTCAGCCCGCGTTTAATGAGTAATTTAGGAGAATTAAAAATGAGAGTTTCAGCTTCGGTCAAGAAAATTTGCCGCAACTGTAAAGTTATCCGTCGCAAGGGCGTTGTACGCGTTATTTGCACAGACCCACGTCACAAACAGCGTCAAGGCTGATTTCAAGAGTTTTAGAGGACGAACATGGCCCGTATCGCTGGTATCAATATTCCGCCGCAACAGCACGCCGAAATCGGCTTGACTGCAATCTTTGGCATCGGTCGCACCCGTGCTCGCAAAATTTGCGAAGCTTGTGCCATCGCCTATTCAAAGAAAGTCAAAGACCTGACTGACGGTGATCTGGAAAAAATTCGTGATCAGATCGCACTGTTCACCATTGAAGGTGACTTGCGTCGTGAAACTACGATGAACATCAAGCGCCTGATGGACATCGGCTGCTATCGCGGCTTCCGTCATCGTCGTGGCCTGCCCATGCGTGGCCAGCGTACGCGTACCAACGCCCGCACCCGCAAGGGCCCGCGCAAGGCCGCACAGTCGTTGAAGAAATAATCAAGAGGTTCTCTTATGGCTAAGTCACCAAACAATACCGCAGCACAACGCGTTCGCAAGAAAGTTCGCAAGAACGTTGCCGACGGCATTGCACACGTTCATGCATCGTTCAACAACACCATCATCACGATCACCGATCGCCAGGGCAATGCCCTGTCATGGGCTTCGTCAGGTGGTCAGGGTTTCAAGGGTTCGCGCAAATCGACTCCATTTGCTGCACAGGTAGCATCTGAGGTGGCTGGTCGCGCAGCGATTGAGCAAGGCATCAAAAACCTTGATGTTGAAATCAAGGGCCCCGGTCCAGGTCGCGAGTCTTCGGTTCGCGCGCTGGGCGCTCTCGGTATCCGAATCAATTCGATTGCTGATGTAACCCCGGTTCCACACAACGGCTGCCGTCCACAAAAACGCCGCCGTATTTAATCCCCCGTGTCCTGGCGGGGTTGCTTGCTTTTTTGGCAATCACTCGGCGCAGGACTTTTTACCAAAGCCCACCGCCATCAGGCTAACTGTCAAAGTTTAGGCCGAAGGCTCCTGCAGCGATGCAGCAGATGACAAAAGGAATTCAAAGTGGCACGTTACCTAGGCCCCAAGGCCAAACTATCCCGTCGTGAAGGCACCGACCTCTTTTTAAAGAGTGCTCGCCGCGCCATCGCCGACAAATCAAAATTCGACTCCAAGCCGGGTCAGCACGGCCGCACCTCTGGTACCCGCACGTCTGACTTCGGTCTGCAACTGCGTGAAAAGCAGAAGGTCAAGCGCATGTACGGCGTGCTGGAAAAGCAGTTCCGTCGCTACTTCGAAGAAGCTGATCGTCGCAAGGGCAACACCGGTGCCAACCTGTTGTTCATTCTGGAATGCCGTTTGGACAACGTGGTCTACCGCATGGGCTTCGGCTCAACCCGCGCTGAAGCACGCCAGCTGGTGTCGCACAAGGCGATTACCGTCAACGGCGGCTCGGTCAATATTCCTTCGTACATGGTCAAGGCTGCTGATGTGATTGCCGTCCGCGAGAAGTCGAAGAAGCAGG
>JBKJOH010000106.1:0-5520 GCA_046593295.1 Polaromonas sp.
GCCGTTGATGCGCACGGCTTCCAGCCAGTCGCGCACAAACTGTTTGTCGTAGCTCGGTGGGTTCAGGCTAGACGCAAAAGCGGCTTCGTAACCTTCGATCGGCCAGTAGCGTGATGAGTCGGGCGTTAGCACCTCGTCCATCAGCGTGAGTGTGCCGTTTTCATCGAGGCCAAACTCAAACTTGGTATCGGCAATGATGATGCCTTTGGTCAGCGCAAACGCGGCAGCTTCTTGGTAGATTTGAATGCTGATTTTTTTGATTTGCGCGGCCAAGTCAGCGCCCACTTCTTTGATGACCTGCTCGTAGCTGATGTTTTCGTCGTGCTCACCGGCTGCGGCCTTGGCTGCAGGCGTGAAGATGGGTTCCGGCAGCTTGCTGGCGTTCTTCAACCCGGCAGGCAATGCAACGCCGCAGACGGCCTGGCTGTTCTGGTATTCCTTCCAGCCACTGCCAGCAAGGTAGCCACGCACCACGGCTTCAACTGGCAGCGGTTTGAGGCGCTTGACCAGCATGGAGCGGTTGGTGACTTGCGCTACTTCGGCTGGCGTGACCACGCTTTCAGGCGCTTCGCCTGTGAGGTGATTCGGGCAGATATGGCCGAGTCTGGCAAACCAGAACAACGCCATCTGCGTCAGCAGCGCGCCCTTGCCGGGGATGGGCTCACCCAGGATGACATCAAACGCGCTCAGGCGGTCGCTGGCAACCATCAGCAGGCGGTTGTTGCCCACGGCGTAGTTGTCGCGCACCTTGCCACGGGCTAGCAGTGCAAGGCTGGTGAGGGAGGAGGTGTGAACAGTGGTCATAAAAGTCAGAGTCAAAGTAGTTTCAAGCGCGTATCGATGGAAGCCAGGGTCAAAAAATCACGGTCCGCATGAAGCAATGGTACGTCTGCCTCAATGGCGCAGGCGGCTATCAGGCAATCGTTGGGGCTGCGAATGGTGATGCCTTGCCAGCGGCATCTGGCGTAGAGCAATGAAGCACTGCGGGCTAATTCAAAGGAGTCCGGGCTAACGTAGTGCGCAAGCTCGTCGAGCGCCGTTTGCAATTGTATGAAGTGCTGCACGCTACCAGCACCTTGCAAAACTTCACGGTAAACCACTTCTGGAATCCAAACAGCGCTGGAGTTATTGAATGCTTGTCGAAGCGCCAAGTCTGCACGCGAGCCCGTACCGCGCAAAAATTCAATCCAGGCGGACGTGTCAACAATCACGCCACGGCCAGCTTGGAGTGCTTTTGTTTCGCAAATGGCTTGCTACTGTCCCTTTTAGACTTGGCTATGGTCTTTATTTTGGGCTTGGTTGGCACCGCGCCTTTTTGGTCAATGCCTTTGTGAATATCTTGGTGAGTATTGTCAAGTTGCTTCTGATGTGCCTGACGGGCCTCTTCAAACGTATGCCAGCCTCGGCGATCAAGCGCCGCTGGTGTCAAGCCGTAAGGCCCTCTGGGGTCATAGTCAGGGTCAATCAAACCCTTGCCGCGCAGGCTAAGCAAACCTGAGTAATCCGGCTTGCGCACATAAGCGCGAAGAGCCGCTTCGACCGCCGCTTTTTTGGTCGTCACCCGCGCAAGCAGCATGGCCTGGGCTACCAGTTCGTCGTCTAAAACAATGTTGGTTCGTGTGCTCATCGCTATACACCTTTGATGTGTATAGCGATTATGCCACCCAACACAGAGTTTTCAATGCACCACTTGCGCCAGCTCACCCTTGGCGTATTTGGCGGCTACAACTTGCAGTGTGTCGCCCTTGATCTTCGCGCCTTGGCCTTCGCAGCCGAACTCGATGTAGCGCTGTTTGCACAGTGCTTTGGCGGCCTCACGGGCTGGTTTTAGCCATTCGCGTGCGTCAAACTTGTCAGGATTTTCAAAGAGAAACTTGCGCACCGCGCCAGTCATCGCCAGACGGATGTCGGTGTCGATGTTGATCTTGCGCACGCCGTATTTGATGGCCTCTTGAATCTCTTCAATCGGTACACCGTAAGTTTCTTTCATTTGGCCACCATACTGGCGAATGATGGCCAGCATGTCTTGCGGTACGGACGACGAGCCATGCATCACCAGATGCGTGCTCGGGATGCGCCGGTGGATTTCCTTGATGCGGTCAATCGCCAAAATATCGCCCGTGGGCTTGCGGGTGAACTTGTACGCACCGTGGCTGGTGCCAATGGCAATCGCCAGTGCGTCAATTTGCGTTTGTTTAACAAAATCAGCGGCCTGCTCGGGGTCGGTCAACAGCTGCTCTCGCGTCATGGTTGCGTCAGTGCCGTGGCCGTCTTCTTTGTCGCCCCTCATGGTCTCTAAGCTGCCGAGGCAACCGAGTTCGCCTTCAACCGTTACGCCCATTTGGTGCGCCATGCTGGTTACTTTTTTCGTCACCTCAACGTTGTACTCATAGCTGGCAATGGTTTTGCCGTCGGCTTCAAGTGATCCGTCCATCATTACCGACGAAAAACCGAGATTGATAGCGCCCTGGCACACGTCAGGGTTTTGGCCGTGGTCTTGGTGCATGACCAGCGGAATGCTCGGGTACATCTCAATCGCGGCCTGTATCAGGTGCTTGATGAAGGCCTCGCCTGCATATTTGCGAGCACCGGCGCTGGCTTGCAGAATGACCGGGGCACCGGTTTCTTCGGCCGCTTCCATCACGGCTTGTACCTGCTCAAGGTTGTTGACGTTAAAAGCCGGAATGCCGTAGCCGTTGACTGCCGCATGATCCAGCAGCTCGCGCATTGATACGAGTGCCATTTGATGTAAGTCCTGAAGGGGTTGGTAACTGAAGAGAAACTACCCCTATTCTAGTCAGGTGCTGTCCGTCCCAACGGACGCAGCCTGAACCGTCCGTAACCGCTCAAGCCACCCGACAAATTTTCAGCATATTCGTACCACCTGGCGCGCCCATCGGCTCGCCGCAAGTAATCGCATACACGTCACCACTCTGCACAATTTTTCGACCGAGAAGATATCCCTCGGCCTGAACAAGCGCCGTGTCGCGGTCCACACTGGTGTCCATCAGCAAGGGGCGAACGTTGCGGTAGATGGCCATCTTGCGCTGGGTGGCCAGGCGCGGTGTCAGCGCGTAAATGGGAATGCGGATGTCGTGGCGACTCATCCACAGCGGCGTGGAGCCACTGTCAGTCAGCGCCACAATCGCCTTGGCCCCCAGATGGCTGGCGGTGAACAGCGCGCCCATGGCAATCGACTGGTCGATGCGGGCAAAGGTCTTGCCCCTGAAGTCGGAGTCGATTTCCTTGTACTCGGCTTTTTCGGCTTCCAGGCAGATATTGGCCATCTCCTCGACCGTTTCCAGCGGGTACTTGCCTGCGGCTGTTTCGGCACTGAGCATCACGGCATCGGTGCCATCGAGCACCGCGTTGGCCACATCACTGACCTCGGCGCGCGTGGGCACCGGGTTCAAAATCATGCTTTCCATCATATGCGTCGCCGTGATGACGACCTTGTCCTGCGCCCGCGCCATTTTGATCATGCGTTTTTGCAGCGCCGGCACGGCTGCGTTGCCAACCTCAACGGCCAGGTCGCCACGCGCCACCATGATGCCGTCGCTGACGCGCAAAATCTCTTCAAGGTTGGGAATCGCCTCGGCACGCTCTATCTTGGCTATCAGCCCCGGCTTGTGTTTGTACTGGGCTGCGGCCACATTGCAAAGCTGGCGCGCCATTTCCATGTCGGCGGCGTTTCTGGGGAAGCTCACGGCCACGTAGTCAGCCTGAAAGCTCATCGCGGTCTTGATGTCTTCCATGTCCTTGGCCGTCAGCGCGGGCGCGGTCAGGCCGCCGCCCTGCTTGTTGATACCCTTGTTGTTCGACAGCTCACCGCCCAGCTTGACGGTGGTGATGACCTCTTCGCCCAGCACGGCATCGACCGTCAGCACAATCAGGCCATCGTTGAGCAGCAGCACATCACCGGCCTTCACATCGCGCGGCAGCTCTTTGTAGTCAAGCCCGACCCCTTTGATGTCACCTAGCTCGGTACGCGATGCGTCGAGCACAAATTTTTCGCCCGGCACCAGTTGCACTTTGCCCTCAAGGAATTTGCCGACGCGGATTTTCGGCCCCTGTAGGTCAGCCATGATGGCCACTTCGCGCCCCGCACGCTGCGAGGCTTCGCGCACCACCGCTGCTAGGTTGATGTGGTCTTGCGCCTTGCCGTGGCTGAAGTTCAGACGAACCACGTTCACACCAGCGCGAATCATTTTCTCTAACAGGGCCGGGTCGCTAGACGCGGGGCCGAGGGTGGCAACAATTTTGGTGGCGCGACGTGGCATGAAAAGTCTCCGTTGTGTTTGTCTGTTGATTTTCACACGGCAAAGCAGTGGGAGTTACCAACGCGGTACTGTTTATGGGGGCAGGTCAAGCAGAAATCGTTTTGCAACCCAACTTGGCGCTGTTTTGGCTCAAACCTCGTCAAAAAGCAGTTTTTGAACTGTTTTTGATGCCTGTTTCAGGCTGTAGCCCAATGAATACGGGCGCTAGCAGCTATGCTATTTGTAGCGGTTTGAATCAATTGGAGTCTGACCTTAATTCTTCAAGACATGCGCACCGTGCCATGTGCGGGGGCAGTGCTGCGTCTTGTGCGCAATGGCAACGGCGCGCGCCACCGTGTCACCGTGGTGCCGGTCTGGTTTGGCGCAACAACGAGGGTAAACGCCGAGCGGGCTGTGGTTTGCGCCAGGCGCAATGGCGCTGCGCGGGCGCCAGGTGCGCTGAGGGTGCTCTCCAGGACATACTTACCAACTGCCCCACCGAGCGCTTCTGCAAACTGCCAGGCGGCGAGATTTGCGTCTTCGGCTTGAGCGATGCATCGAAAATGACACAGATCACGTCTGCCGAGTGGAGAGCTCTATTGCCATCTGCCTTGCCCGAATCGCCGTCTACGTCTCAATCGTTGATGAGCGAACCTCTGCTGAGCGGCGGTTTAGGCCTGCTGGCAGGCGTGGCCATAGGTCTGGCCGTCTCGCACTTCCGCCGCCGGCGCCATTGAGACAGGGCGATGGAAATCTTGCTAAAAGTGTTGGGCGTGGGCGGCGCGACGTATGCCGCGCTGTTGGGCATCGTATTCGTGCTGCAGGGGCACCTCATCTACTTCCCCGACGTGGGTCGGCAGATTCTGCTGACACCCAAGGATGCCGGGCTCGACTACGAGGCGGTGTGGCTGACGACGGAAGACAGGGTCCGGATCGAGGCCTGGTATGTCCCCGCGCCGGCGGCTCGCGGAGCGGTGCTGCTCGCCCACGGCAACGCCGGCAACATCTCCCACCGGGTGGACTACGCCCACATGTTCCACCGTCTCGGCTACTCATTGCTGCTCCTCGAATACCGCGGCTACGGCCGCAGCGAAGGCAAGCCGAGCGAGGAAGGCACCTACGCCGATGCCCGCGCCGCATGGCGCCACCTCGTGGCGGAGCGGGGATTCCCGCCCGAGCGCATCGTGCTGGTGGGCGAGTCCCTGGGCGGCGCCGTCGTCGCCCGGCTTGCCGCGGCCGAGCGCCCCGGGGCGCTGGTGCT
>JBKJOH010000269.1:0-3083 GCA_046593295.1 Polaromonas sp.
GACTCCCGCACCCGTGATGCCACGCGCACCCGTGACCGTGATACCCGGTAAGCAGCCGATAAAACCCTGCCAAGGAATATAAAAATGAACAGAGTTGGATTTATCGCGTCGTCGTTGTTGGTGGTTCTGGCCTTGCTCAGTTCCATGCTGTTTGTGGTTGACCAGCGCCAGTTTGGCGTTGTCTATGCCCTCGGGCAAATCAAGGATGTCATCACCACGCCTGGTTTGCACTTCAAGTTGCCGCCGCCGTTTCAAAACGTGTCGTATATCGACAAGCGCCTTCTGACCCTCGACAGCGCTGATGCAGAGCCGATGCTCACCGCTGAAAAGCAGCGTGTGGTGATCGACTGGTACGTGCGCTGGCGCGTCACCCAGCCTACCGAATACATCCGTAACGTCGGGCTGGACGAAAAAGCCGGTGCCAACCAGCTCAATCGCGTGGTGCGCAATGCCTTCCAGGAAGAAATCAACAAACGCACGGTAAAAGATTTGCTGTCATCCAAGCGTGAAGCGCTGATGGCCGATGTGAAGCGTGAGGTTCTGCAGGCGGTGCAGGGTGTCAAGCCCTGGGGCGTTGATATTATCGATGTGCGCATCACCCGCGTGGACTATGTAGAGGCGATCACTGATTCGGTCTACAAGCGCATGGTGGCCGAGCGTCAGCGTGTGGCCAATGAATTGCGCTCCACGGGTGCGGCAGTCGGCGAAAAAATCCGCGCCGATGCCGACCGCCAGCGTGAGGTCACCATCGCCAACGCCTATCGCGATGCGCAAAAGGTCAAAGGCGAAGGCGATGCCGAAGCGGCCCGTACCTATGCCGAATCGTTTGGCAAAGACCCGCAATTTGCCCAGTTCTACCGCAGTCTGGATGCCTACAAAGCCAGCTTCAACAAGAAGAGCGATGTGATGGTGCTTGACCCCTCGTCAGACTTTTTCAAGGCCATGCGTGGTTCCGGTGTGGGCGCCGCGGCACCTGCGGGCAAGAAGTAAAGAGTAAGGGCACAGAGTTATTGGCGTCTGACCCCAATAACTCTGAAAAACAGTCGGTAAGCCCGGTAAAATCTTAGGTTTAATAGCTCGCCTTAATTACATGCCCGCCTGGTCGTCATCATGGCAATTGCCGGATCAAATTGCCGATGTTCTGCCCTCCGAGGCGCGTCACATTGAAGAGTTGCGCCGCCTGCTGTTAGATGCTGCCCGCAGCTACGGCTACGAGCTTGTCATGCCGCCGCTGCTTGAGCATCTTGAATCGCTGCTCACGGGTACTGGCGAGGCGCTTGATCTGCAAACCTTCAAGCTGGTGGATCAGCTTTCTGGTCGCACATTAGGCCTTCGTGCTGACACTACCTCCCAGGTTGCCCGCATTGATGCGCACCTGCTCAACCGTAATGGCGTGGCCCGCCTTTGCTATTGCGGCCCGGTGCTGCACACTAGAGCCGACCGCCCGCACGCCACGCGCGAGCCATTGCAGTTCGGTGCTGAAATCTACGGCCATGCAGGTCTTGAGGCCGATCTTGAAGCGCAGGTGCTGGCGCTCGAAGGCTTGAAAGCTGCTGGCGTGACAGCATTGGCCGTCGATATGGCCGATGTACGCATCGTCAATAGCCTGCTCGCCGGAGCCAGTATTCCTGCAAAAACCCTGGCCCTTATCCAGGCTGCACTGGCCGCCAAAGATGCAAGCGAGCTTGACAGCCTTACCGCCAGCCTGAAAGCCGATATTTCTGCTGCGTCGCGTGCTGGCCTCAAGGCCTTGCTGCAACTTTATGGCGACGAAAAAGTCCTGCTTGAGGCAGCCAAAGCCCTCAAATCCCTGCCCGGTGCCATGAAAGCGCTGGACGACCTGAAATGGCTGGCCTCTCATGTGTCTCACGCAGGCGCTGTCAAGGTCAGCTTTGACCTGGCTGATCTGCGCGGCTATGCCTACTACAGCGGTACCCGTTTTGCCATTTACGGGCAGGGCGCAGAGCTTGCACGCGGCGGGCGTTACGACGAAGTCGGGGCCGTGTTTGGTCGAAATCGCCCGGCAGTCGGCTTTAGCCTTGACTTGAAGGAACTTGTCAGCGTGCTGCCGCCCCGGCCCCTGAAGGCCGCTGTACGCGCGCCGTGGGCCGAAGAGGCGGACCTGCGCGCCGCCATTGCCGCATTGCGTGCTGGTGGCGAGACCGTGGCGTGTGTGTTGCCCGGCCATGAGCATGAAGTCAATGAATTCAACTGTGACCGCGAGCTGGCGAAGGTTGCGGGGCGCTGGATTGTCCAGCCCCTGGGCAAGACAGCTTGACATCACCCGCGCCTGTTTCCGCATTTCCCCAAAATCCCCTTAACGAGAATTGAAGATGACAAATAAACCAACCGCCACAGCGGGACGCAACGTCGTGGTCGTGGGCACCCAGTGGGGCGACGAAGGCAAGGGCAAGCTCGTTGACTGGCTCACCGAAAGCGCGCAGGGCGTGGTGCGCTTTCAGGGCGGCCACAATGCTGGCCACACGCTGGTCATCAATGGCGTTAAAACCGCTTTGCACCTGATCCCCAGCGGCATCATGCGGCCAGGGGTCAAGTGCTACATCGGCAACGGCGTGGTGTTGTCTCCAGCCAAGTTGTTGGAAGAAATCGTCGGGCTGGAAAAAGCCGGTGTCGAAGTGCGTTCCCGCCTGCGCATCAGCGAGGCATGTCCACTGATACTGCCTTTTCACGTTGCGCTGGATGTGGCGCGTGAAGCTTTCCGCGAGAAGGGCGGAAGCGCCAAAATCGGTACCACGGGCCGCGGTATCGGCCCGGCTTATGAAGACAAAATCGCACGCCGCGCATTGCGCGTGCAAGACCTGAAGCACCCCGAACGCTTTGCCACCAAGTTGCGCGAACTACTAGCCCTGCACAACTTTGTGCTGACGGGTTACCTCGGTGCCCCAGCGATTGACTTTGACTCCGTCTACAACGAAGCCATGGTTCACGCCGAGCTGCTCAAACCGATGATGGCCGACGTGTCGCGTGAACTCAACGACGCGCATGTTGGCGGTGCCAACCTGCTGTTTGAAGGCGCACAGGGCACGCTGCTCGACGTTGACCACGGTACCTACCCCTATGTC
>JBKJOH010000292.1:0-12333 GCA_046593295.1 Polaromonas sp.
CAATATGAACGAAGGCACGATCAACAAAAACAGCAAGGCCATCGTGACTTTGGTGTGCTGGCGAATAAAATCAAACATCTCGAATTTCCTGTGTGGTCAACAAGGCGCAAAAAATAAAGTGGGAGCAAGCCAGCAATGGTGACCCAATAAAAAAGGCGAACTGGTCAAGTTCGCCTTTGTTCTGGATTTTCAAAAGTCTGTGGTGGGTGCTGACGGGCTCGAACCGCCGACCTACGCCGTGTAAGGGCGCTGCTCTACCAACTGAGCTAAGCACCCCACAAACTTTTCAAACCATGTCAACCCATCAGTTCAAAGCGTCTTTGAGCGCTTTGCCCGGACGGAACTTTGGAACCTTGGCAGCCTTGATTTTAATCGCATCGCCAGTACGCGGGTTACGGCCGGTACGGGCCGCGCGTTTGCCAACGGCAAAAGTGCCAAAACCCACGAGAGACACAGTGCCTCCTTTTTTTAGGGTTGTTTTAACAGCGCCAATGGTGGCTTCCAGCGAACGCATTGCTGCGGCTTTGGAAATGTCAGCATGTTTGGCAATGTGCTCGATCAGTTCAGTCTTGTTCACAAGGGGCCCCTCGTTGATATTGGTTAATCTGGTTGTGTCTAAAAAAGATCTCCCGGGACATCCATAAACGATATCAGCGGGAGTCAGCATGTGCAGGTCGCCTGCTGTTCACCATTAAAGCCATTGACTTGCGGGGTGTCAATACAGCAGACATTTTTTACACCGTGCGGAGGCGGATTCTAGTCTTTTTTCACCCCATACCTGCCGGGCCGTCTGCACACCTTGAAGAGTTTTTGGGGTCAGAGCCCAAATTCGACTAGCCTACGGCTCGCACGGAGGGCGCGGTGCGATGCACCGCAGCGAAATTGGTGTCTGACCCCAATAACTCCGAGGCCTGACGCGACAAGCTAACCCAGCGCAGCAGCAATTGCTTTGCCCACGTCAGCCGTCGAAGCATTTCCGCCGAGGTCGGGCGTGCGTGGTGCGCCACTGCCCGGAGCCAGAACTTTTTCAATCGCCGACAACACGGCATCATGTGCGTCTTTATGACCCAGAAACTCCAGCATCATCGCGCCACACCATATCTGCCCAATGGGGTTGGCCACCTGACGGCCCGCAATATCGGGTGCAGAACCGTGTACTGGCTCAAACAGCGACGGGAATTTCCGCTCGGGGTTCAGGTTGGCGCTGGGCGCGATGCCTATGGTGCCGGTACACGCCGGCCCGAGGTCGCTGAGAATGTCGCCAAACAGATTGCTGGCCACCACCACATCAAAAAAGTCGGGCCGCTGCACAAAATGCGCAGTGAGTATGTCGATGTGAAATTTGTCGAGCCTGATGCCCGGGTAGCCCTTGGCCATCTCCTCCACACGCTCGTCCCAGTAGGGCATTGATATTGAAATGCCATTGGATTTGGTAGCACTGGTCAAATGCTTTTTAGGCCGGGTTTGCGCCAGCTCGAATGCAAATTTCAAAACGCGGTCAACACCGATGCGCGTGAACACCGACTGCTGCAGCACAAACTCGCGGTCCGTGCCCGGAAAGGCCTTGCCGCCAATGCTGGAGTATTCGCCTTCGGTGTTTTCACGCACGATGTAAAAGTCAATTTCACCAGGCAGGCGCGGGCTGCCGTCACGCCGCACTACTGGGGCAATGATGCCCGGCATCAGGCGCGCCGGCCGCAGGTTGATGTACTGGTCAAACTCGCGGCGAAACAGCAGCAGCGAACCCCACAGTGACACATGATCGGCAATCTTGTCAGGCCAGCCAACAGCGCCAAAGTAAATCGCATCATGGCCACCGATCTGGTCTTTCCAGTTGTCGGGCAGCATCTTGCCATGCTTTTCGTAATAGTCCCAGCTTGAAAAGTCAAAGTGGTCAAACTGCAGTTCAATGCCAAACTTGCGCGCCGCCGCATCCATCACGCGGATGCCTTCGGGCATGACTTCCTTGCCAATACCGTCACCAGCGATCACTGCAATTCGTTTTTTACCCGTGCTCATGTTTTTTCCTACATCAGGTTTATGGATGGTTCAACTTTTAAAAAATTCAAGTGCCTGCGCCAACAGCAGGGGTGCGCCCGCTCCGCCACGCAAGGTGTGCAGCTTGCCCGCCAGGCCATCAACATCACAAGTTACAAAACCTTCAAACATCAATCAAGCCTGAATGGTCGTCGGCTTTGCAGCTCGCACGACCAAGGCCACGCCGAGCGCCGTGAGCGCTGTGCCGATAACCGTACTCAAGCTGATGGATTCGTCAAACAGCGCCCAGGCCATCAATGCTGTTGTAGGTGGCACCAGGTAGAGCAGGCTGGTCACGGCTGTCACTGCGCCGCGTTGAATCAGCAGATACATCAACGAGCTGCCGCCCAGCGTCAAAGCCAGTACCGACCACGCCAGCGCGCCCACGAAGTGATGGTTCCAGACGACCGCTTCGCTTTCGAAAAAGATCAATGGCAGCGTCACCAGCAAAGCAGCGGCCAACTGGATGACATTGGCAGTGCGCACGTCGGTTGGCTTGACAAAGCGCTTCTGGTACAGCGTTCCCGCCGTGATGCTCAGGAGCGCCAGCACCGTGGCCCCCAGCGTCAGGGCCGTGACTTCATGGCCGATTCCAAATTTGCGCGACACCACCAACAGCAAACCACCCAGGCCCAGCGCAAGGCCCAGCCATTGCCTGGATGTAACTTTCTGATCACTTTGGGTAGCGTCACCTGAAGCCATCCACGACACCCACAACGCAGTCAAAACGGGTTGCAGACCAACCACCAACGCCGCCAGGCCAGAACCCATGCCGCCCTTGATGGCGACCCAGACACCACCCAAATATCCCGCGTGCATGAACACGCCCGTCAGCCCTAGGTGCAACCATTGCTGTCTGCCGCTTGGCCACTTCGCCCTTGCCAGCCCTATCCAGAGCAGGAAACAGGCGATGGAAAAGAAATAGCGAATGCAAAGAAACGTCAGGGGCGGTGCATACGGCAAGCCAAATTTCGCCACGATGAAGCCAGTGCTCCAGATGAGCACAAACACGGCGGGCATGACCCGCAAAAACAGGTTGACGAAAGCACCGTTGGCGCTATTGGCGCTGTTGGCAGAAGGCGTAGAACTCACAGACAAACTTGATGGGGAGGCATCAGGGTATGAATTACTTGGCGCGTGCGCGAATTTCAGGAATGGCTTTTTGCAGGTAATAAGCCATAGACCAAACTGTGAGGATGGCCGATATCCAGATCAGCCATGTACCCCACAAATGGGTATTGATAACGCCAAACAAGGTGCCGTCATAGAGCAGGAAGGGAATCGCAATCATCTGCACCATCGTCTTGATCTTGCCCAGTATGTGTACCGCCACGCTTTTGGTCGCACCTATCAGCGCCATCCACTCACGCAAAGCTGAAATGGCAATCTCGCGGCCAATGATGATGAGCGCCACAAACACATCGGCGCGCTGTAAATGCACCAGCACCAGCAGCGATGCACAGACCAAAAATTTATCAGCCACCGGATCAAGAAAGGCACCGAACGACGAAGTCTGGTTCAGCTTGCGGGCCAGGTAACCATCCAGCCAGTCGGTAGCCGCAAACACCACAAACATCACCGTGGCAATCAGGTTGCGCTCAGTAGGCGGGATATTCAGGTAGAAAACGCCAACGATCAACGGAATCGCAATGATGCGAGTCCAGGTCATAAGGGTGGGGATAGTCCAAAACATCTGACTCCATTTTGGCATGAGCCAGCCGCAGCCATAAATCTGGGCAATATCAATGTAACGCCCGATAAATTTCGTCAGCCAGTTCTTTTGAAATTCCGTCAACAGTAGCAATGTCTTCGGCGCTGGCCGATGCGATGGCGCGTATGCCGCCAAAGCGTTGCAGCAGGCTGGCGCGGCGCTTGGGGCCTATGCCTGCTATGTCTTCCAGTTTGCTACTGCCGGTGCGCACGCTGGCGCGTTTGGCGCGCATACCGGTGATGGCAAAGCGGTGCGCTTCATCGCGTATCTGGGCGATCAGCATCAATGCTGCCGAGTCGCGGCCCAGATAAATTTTTTCACGGCCATCGGCAAACACCAGCTCTTCCAGGCCGACCTTGCGGCCTTCGCCCTTTTCAACACCGGCAATCAGGCCAAGGTCCAGCCCTAACTCTTCAAACACCTCGCGCGCCATGGACACCTGACCCTTGCCGCCATCGACCAGAACCAGGTCGGGCATTTTGATGCTGCCGTTGTTGCCAGGGTCCATGCTGCTTAATCGCACGGCCTCTGCCAGCTTGCTGTAGCGGCGCGTCAACACTTGGCGCATGGCGGCGTAGTCGTCACCGCCAGTGATGCCCTCGATGTTGTAGCGGCGGTACTCGGCGCTTTGCATCTTGTGGTCATGGAACACCACACACGATGCCTGGGTTGCCTCGCCTGCGGTATGTGAAATGTCAAAACACTCAATGCGCAAGGCTCCGAGGTCTTCCATTTTCAAATCTAGCGCCTCAGCCAGCGCGCGCGTGCGGGCCTGTTGTGAGCCCTGCTCTGCCAGCAGACGCGCCAGTTGCAAGGCGGCGTTTTTCTCGGCCATCTCAAGCCAGATGCGGCGCTGCTCGCGTGGCTGGTGAATGGCAACGATGCGCATGCCAGTCTGCTCCACCAGTGCGGCAATCAGTTCCCTGTCAACTGGCTCGCTACAGACCAGCGTTGGCGGCGCAGGCACGTCGATGTAGTGCTGGGCAATAAAGGCTTCAAGCACCAGTGCCTCCAGTGATTTGGCACCGGAAGCAGGCATCCCTTCGGCTTCAATTTCTGCGTCCAGTTGAGCAACATCTACTGCGTTTTCGATGTGCGTCGGGAAGTAAGGCCTGTCGCCCAGATGCCGCCCGCCGCGCACCATGGCCAGGTTGACGCAGGCCTTGCCGCCCTGCACTTTCACGGCAAGGATGTCCACGTCTTTATCAACACTCTGGTCGCCAATTTCCATCGACTGCTGATGCAGCACCTTGGACAGCGCCGACATCTGGTTGCGCAATTCAGCCGCCTGCTCAAACTCCAGCCTGTCGGCGTGTTGCAGCATCTGCCGCTCAAGCCCAGTCAGTATTTCCTGCGTCTCGCCCTGCAAAAACTTCTCGGCATTGGCAACATCCTGGGCATAATTTTCGGCAGTGATATGGCCCACGCAGGGTGCCGAGCAGCGCTTGATCTGGTACAGCAGGCAGGGCCGTGTGCGGTTGTTGAACACCGTGTCTTCACAGGTGCGCAGCTTGAAGACTTTTTGCAGCAGCAAAATGCTTTCTTTGACCGCCCAGGCACTGGGGTAAGGGCCGAAGTAGCGGTGCTTTTTTTCGACTGCACCACGGTAATACGCTACACGGGCAAAGGTATGCGATGCCAGCTTTAAATACGGATAACTTTTGTCATCCCGGAACAAAATATTGAACTTCGGGTTCAGCGTTTTGATGAGGTTGTTTTCAAGTAGCAGCGCCTCGGCCTCGGAGCGCACCACCGTGGTCTCCATGCGTACGATTTTTGTCACCATATGGCCGATGCGCGTGCCGTCATGGTTTTTTTGAAAGTAGTTGGCAACACGCTTTTTCAGGTTGCGCGCCTTGCCGACGTACAGCACGCCGCCCGCCGCATCGAAGTAGCGATACACGCCGGGCAACGCTGGCAGCGCGGCGACTTCACTCAGTAACTGGGGATCGAATTCGTGGGCCAATGTCTTAACGCCAATCAGGAAATCAAAATTGCAAGCACCCCGTATTGTGGACAATCCTGTCATGCAGCGTAGCGTTAACACTTTTCAATGGGACATTTTTTGCAAGGTCATAGACAACTTTGGTGACATCGGCATCTGCTGGCGGCTGGCGGCCGACCTGGCATCGCGCGGTCAGCGGGTGCGCTTGTGGGTGGACGATGGCAGTGCATTGGCGTGGATGGCCCCGCTTGGCTGCGACGGCGTGCAGGTGTTGCCTTGGAGCGTGTCGCTACGCCCCGCTGACCTGCAAAGCGTGGAGGCCGCACCGCCAGACGTGATGATTGAAGCCTTTGGCTGTCAGATTGCTCCTGAATTCATAGCTGCTTGCGCCCGTATTCAGGGCGCTACAGACCCCAAGCCTGCAAGGCCCGTGTGGATCAACCTCGAATACCTGTCTGCCGAACCTTTTGCGGAGCGCAATCACGGCCTGCCTTCTCTCGTACAACATGGCCCCGCCGCCGGCTGGACCAAGTGGTTTTTTTATCCCGGCTTCAATCCCAAAACGGGCGGCCTGCTGCGGGAGCCGAGCCTGGCAGCGCGGCAAGCAGCGTTTGACCGCACGACCTGGCTGCACGCGCATGGGGTTGAAGCGGTTGATGCCACGCTGGTATCGCTGTTTTGCTACGAGCCACCGCTACTCGCCGCGCTGCTGCATCAATGGGCAGAATCAGGCATCGACGGCAAGCCCGTACGCCTGCTGGTGGCTAACGGGCGTGCAACCGATGCGGTTTTGGCTGCGTGGGGTAAAAACGACCAGAAAAATGCTATTTTTTACCACATAAAACAGCCACAGCCCAATGAATACGGGCGCGGGCAGCTATCAATTTCATATCTTCCACTTCTCAGCCAAACCGATTTTGACCACCTGCTGTGGTCCTGCGACATCAACTTTGTGCGAGGTGAAGACTCCATCGTGCGGGCCATCTGGGCTGGCAAGCCCTTCGTCTGGCAGATATATCCGCAAGACGATGGCGTACATGCCGTCAAGCTGGATGCGTTTCTGGACATGCTGGGTGCATCGGCAAGTACACCGGCATCATTGCGAGACTTCCATCGCCGCTGGAACGCGCCCGATGCAGGCGTGGCGGCAACCCGGCCATGGCAGACCAGCGACCTGACGGCCTGGCAGCAAACGGTGAGTGGCGCACGGGCCAGGCTGATGGCTAATCGCGACCTTGGCAGCAGCTTGATGGAATTCGTCAGTAAAAACCGTTAAAATCACAGGCTTTGCACTAATCAACTGCTATGAAAATCGCTCAAGAAATTCGCGCCGGCAACGTCATCATGCACGGCAAAGACCCGATGGTCGTACTCAAAACCGAATACAGCCGCGGCGGCCGCAACTCTGCCACCGTGCGGATGAAGCTCAAAAGCCTGATCGGCAGCTTTGGCACTGAAAACGTTTTCAAGGCCGACGACAAGATTGACCAGGTCATCTTGGACAAAAAAGACTGCACCTACTCTTACTTTGCCGACCCGATGTACATCTGCATGGACGCGGACTATCACCAGTACGAAGGCGAAGCCGAAAACATGGGCGACTCGCTCAACTACCTGCAAGACGGCATGGAACTTGAAGTCGTGTTTTATGAAGGTAAAGCCATTTCAGTTGAACTGCCGACCAACGTTGAGCGTGAAATCACCTGGACAGAGCCAGCCGTCAAGGGCGACACATCGGGCAAGGTTTTAAAGCCCGCAAAAATCGCCACCGGTTTTGAGATCGGCGTGCCTATCTTTGTGGCGCAAGGCGACATCGTTGAAATCGACACGCGCACGGGCGAGTACCGCAAACGGGTTTAATCGTCTCAAAACGGTGACTCAAGAAAGGCTCCGCGAGGGGCCTTTTTCATTTATTCAATAACAATTGCTCATGGACCAACCACAAGACTTATCCGGAAGCCGCCTGGCCGATGCCTGGGCAGAATTGCAGGAGCATGCCGACAAGGGCAATCCGCTGGACGCAGAAGCTTATCGCCTGGCTTTTGCTGACCCCGAATTTTTACTGCGCCGTGAAACCCGTGGCATCCGCTTTCAGTTGGAGATGCTCAAGCCCGATCTTGGCCACCATGCCCAGGGCATTGAGAGCACAGTGGTGGTTTTTGGCAGTGCGCGCTTCTCCGCGCCCGAGCAGGCCAGCGCCAGCCTCAAGCTTGCCGAACAGTCTGGCGACAAGGCCGCACTGGCGCTGGCACAACGCCATGTACGCAATGCCGATTACTACGACCAGGCCAGGTTATTCGCCCGCATGGTGGCGCAGCACAGCAACGCCTGCCCAGCGGCAGAAAAACTCTTTATCTGCACTGGCGGCGGCCCCGGCATCATGGAAGCGGCGAATCGTGGCGCGCATGAAATGGGTGCGCCCACTGTGGGCCTGAGCATTGCCCTGCCGCACGAAGAAGCCGCCAATCGGTATGTGTCACCGTCACTGAACTTCAAGTTCCACTACTTCGCGCTGCGCAAAATGCACTTTATGATGCGCGCCAAGGCACTGGTGGCCTTCCCCGGTGGGTTCGGCACGCTGGACGAGCTGTTTGAAGTTATCACGCTGGTACAAACCAAAAAGTCCAAGCCCGTACCCATCATTTTGTTTGGCTCCGACTACTGGAAGCGGCTGGTCAACTTTGACGTGCTGATAGAGCAAGGTACGATTTCGCCAGACGACCTGAAGCTGTTCCAGTATGTTGACGACCCGCAAGTGGCATGGAATGCCATCAAGACGTTTTACAAAATCTAGATTTTTTCTTGCGGCGGTGTACGCAGGCTCCACACAGCGTGCGTGCCAGCGGCAACCACACCGCCAAAAAACCAGAACACGCCGGCCACGCCAATGACCGCACCAGCAGCGCCGAACAACATCGGCATCACCACGCTTGAAGCGTTGATCGTCATCAGGCGCAGGCCCAGCGCCTCGCCGTGTCGCGCATGCGACGTGATCTGGTGCAACATGCTCATCACCATGGGCTGCACAGCGCCTAGCGCCAGTCCCAGCAGCACCGAACATGCGCCCATGCCAAGGGCAGAAGTTGTCAAAGGATAAACCGCAAATACCAGTGCCGTCACCACATTGGACGCGGTGATAACGCCGCGTTCGCTAGCACGCGACGCAATCAGAGGCAGCAGCAGGCGCACCGCAGCGGCGGCCAGCGCAAAGGCACCGAGGATGGAGCCGATGCTGGAGGCGCTTAAGTTGCGCTGATGGCCCAGAATGGGCAGCACAAAAGTATGCACATCCCACGACGCGGATTGCAGCCAGTTGACGAACAGCAGACGCCGAAACAACGGGTCAACCAGCAAGTCCCAGGCGCGCGGCTTAACCCCGTCAGCAGGCGCTGGCGGCAAGGGCAATTCTTGGGTACTGCGCGCCAGTAGCCAACTGGCAAGCGGCAACAGCGTGAGCAGCACAAAAGCAAAGCGGTAACCCGTCAGGTCGCCCGCACTTTGGCCCGCATGGTCAATCAACAGGCCCGCCGCAAGTGGCCCGACAAAATTGGCCGCAGCAGGCGCGATGGCGAGCCAGCTAAATACCTGCCTGAGCTGCGTTGCATTGGCCGCCGCACGGCCCACGTGGCGCTGTAGGGCAATCACCGCAATGCCGGTAGCGCCACCAGTCAGCAGCGCAGAAACGCACAGCACCGCAAAGACAGGCCATGCAGCCGCCAACGCAGCACCAGTAGCGGCCGCCAGCACCGCAAACCCTAGGGGCCTGCGCAAACCATGCCTGTCGGCATAACGCCCCGCTGGCAAGGCCAGAAACACCTGAGTCAATGCAAACAGCGCCAGCAGCACACCAACCGCTGCCGGGCTGTAACCCTGCTGCAACGCCAGCAGCGGCGCCGCCAGGCGCGTACCCGTCATGGCGGCGTGCAGGCAAACCTGCGCAAAAATCAGCCTGAGCAGCTCCGGGGTCATGTTCTTATAGTCAAAAAAGGCCTGGAATGCCCTAAAAACGGGCATGACCAGCTATTTATTTGATAGCGTTCATCATGCTGCGGCTTCACGCTACGGTGTCATCGCTATCGCTTGCCAGAGGCAACAGCGCCTGTGATTGCACCTCCGGCAAGGCCTCCACATTGCGCAAGGCCTTGCCCATCACCCGGCTACGCTGCTCCGCGCTGCTCAGGGTGTTGAGTACCCCTTCAGTCTGCGACTTGACCTTGGCCAGCACGTCGCCGAACTTGCCAAACTCGGTTTTGACGGCACCCAGCACCTGCCATACCTCGCTCGAACGTTTCTCAAGCGCCAGCGTCCTGAAACCCATCTGCAGCGAGTTCAGCATGGCCAAAAGCGTTGTCGGGCCAGCCAGCGTGATGCGGTGTTCACGACTGAGGTTTTCCATCAAGCCAGGGCGGCGCAACACTTCAGCGTACAGGCCTTCAGTGGGCAAAAACAGGATTGCGAAGTCAGTGGTGTGCGGTGGTGCAATGTATTTTTCAGAAATTGACTTAGCCTCTAACCGGATGCGTATCTCCAGCGCCTTGCCCGCTGCCTCGGCACTCTGCACATCGGCGCGCTGCTGGGCGTCAAGCAGGCGCTCGTAATCTTCGTTTGGAAACTTGGCATCAATCGGCAACCACAGCGGTTCACCCGAGTCTGACCGGCCCGGCAGCTTGATGGCAAAGTCCACCGGGTTTTTGCCACCGGGGCGGGTGATGACCTGAGCTGCATATTGATCGACCGTGAACACCTGTTCCAGCAAAGCAGAAAGTTGCGCCTCACCAAAGATGCCACGCGTTTTGACGTTGGTCAGCAAATGCTTGAGGTCCCCCACGCCCTGCGCCAGGGTCTGCATTTCACCCAGGCCTTTGTGAACCTGCTCCAGCCTGTCGGCGACCTGTTTAAAGCTTTCGCCCAGCCGCGTCTCTAGCGTGGTTTGTAGTTTTTCATCAACTGTCTTGCGCATCTCGTCCAGCTTGGCGGAGTTGGTTTGCTGCAATTGCGCAAGCTGTGTCGCAAGGGTTTCGCGCACCTCGACCATGCGCCTGGCGTTTGACTCGCTGACCGATTGCAGCTGCGTCGTCAAGGTGTCTGACAGTGTTTTTTGCAGCAGCGTGAGTTGCTGCGTGACCTGTTGGCCGAAGGCATCAATTTGCGTGTTCTGCGTGCGTATAGCCTCGGCGCTCTGTTGTACCAGCGTCTGCTGAAAAGTTGCAAACGTGGTGGCCAGTTCCTGCCGACTGGCACGCGAGTTGTCGCCAATCTCTCGCCGTACCTCGCGCTCCAGCTTATCGTTGCCCTGCGTCATGCTGGAGAGCAATGCGCTGCGCCCTTCGTCATCTCTTGTTGGCTTGCGCACGAGCAGCCACATCAGCAAAAGCAGGTTCAGAACGAGCAGCGCAAGCAGCAACCAGGAAGGAATTGATGACATGCTTTTATTTACCGATCAATACCGATGGGTTCAGGGGCGCTGATGGCGTTTTTCAGCCTAAAAAATCAACCTCAAACAGCAGGGTCGCGTTGGGTGGAATCACGCCGCCAGCGCCGCGTGTGCCGTAGCCCAGCTCTGCCGGAATCACCAGACGGCGCGTACCGCCCACCGACATGCCCTGCACGCCTTCGTCCCAGCCCTTGATGACCTGGCCGGCACCCAGCGAAAACTCGAACGGCTGGCCACGGTCTTTGCTGGAGTCAAACTTGGCACCCTGCACACCATCGTTGTACAGCCAGCCGGTGTAATGCACTTTGACATGCTGGCCAGCCTTGGCAATGGCACCAGTGCCTAAAACAGTGTCTTCGTACTGCAGTCCGGATGGAGTGGTGTTCATGAGGAAATCTTTCTTTGAAAAAATGATGGGGTTAATTGAAATTAATCGCTGACTTTACCCGCACACGCAAGAGCTGTTCAATTAGGGCTCGCTCTGGAATAAGTTGTGCATTTGGCGCGTCGGATTCGGGATGCAATGCTAGGCGCGAAGCGTGCCGTGTGGCTCTGCCACACAAACGATTGGCAACAACGCAGGGCGCCCGAAGCTGGCGCGCCAAATGTGCAAATTATTTCTGAACGAGCCCTTACTGCCAAGGGTCTTGCTCCGGCTCGCTGAGCTGGCCGTTGAAGGACTGGTTGACACGCTGGATATCTGTCATCCAGTCGTCGTTGACCGTGTGTTCCAGCGGACGATACAAATCACCAAACGCCTCCATGGCGCTTTGATGGTGCAATTGCGGAGCCAGGGTGGCGATTTGTTTATGGTTGCGCACGATAGAGATCGTCACGCCTTGTTGCTCAACCTGATTGAGCATCTGGCTGAAGTTGCGCGCAAACTCAGTCGCTGTAACGGTTTGGATGACAGCTTGCATGGCAGTTTCTCCTTGTCAGTGATCTTGTCTGATTAAATCAGACTAAATCAGACTAAATCAGACTAAATCAGACTAAATCAGACTATGTGCCTGCCCGTGTTATTCGAGCGCATTCCAGGCTGGGTGGCAACCACGCGACGCCAACAAAATCATCTTTGTCGATATTCACAACATTGAAAATCAGCGCCAAATCCCGCCACTCGTAGTTCTTGGTAATGTGGGTGCTGGAGGTGTGCAAGGCGACGGCAACCGAGTAGGTGCCCTGGCCCAGATTGGCCGCAAACCG
>JBKJOH010000127.1:0-2986 GCA_046593295.1 Polaromonas sp.
TTCTGGTCCAGCCAGAACTGCACCGCCTTGAGCTCCTGGATGCGTTTGTCCAGCTCTTCAACATTGAGCGTCGGGGCCACCCAGCTGCCCAGGTTGGGTAGCTGCGGAATCTTTTGCGCCGCACTACCTGCGGCTTGCGTAGCCAGGTTTTGCAAAAAATCAAAACCGGGCACGAACTTGCCGAAGTTTGCCAGGGGGGAGTTGTCTGCGTCGCTCATGGGAGTCTCCTGCTTGTGGTGGTGCTGCCTTGAATTACGGCTTTGTGGTTTTGTACCACCTTCATTGTGCAACGTGGCAGAGGCAGGTCAATACCTTATTGATGTTTTGCTTCAAAAGCTGATTTTGATGTTAAAAAACATCATTTTTCATCGTTTTTGAGGGCTAAAAATGGCTGCAGCCCAATTAATACGGGCGTGAGCAGCTACTAAATCAATAGCGCCCTTGGTACAAATAGCGGCTCATCAATCGCCAACACAACTCTACGCTTTGGCTTGGTCACGCAGATCAACGGTGCGCGATACGTGCCATGAAGTGACAATCTCCGACTCAAGAATTAGCAAAAATTAGGGTCAGACTCCAATTAGTCCAACGTGGCAGATGCAGGTCAATGCCTTATTGATGTTTTGCTTCAAAAGCGGGTTTTGATGTCTAAAAATGGCTGTAGACCAATAAATACGGGCGTGAGCAGCTACTGTTTTTGTAGCACTCTTTAGTGCATAAGTTTTATCGCTCTCGGAAACGCTCAAAAAACTGTGCTGGTGAAAGTATTTCTACGCCCTCGTGTGCCTGCACGTCTTTTAAATCTGGGTCGCCAGAAATGATGATGGTGGCACCCGAGTCGAGGGCAAGCTCAATAAATTTGTCGTCTGTTTTATCGCGACTCACGGCGACGTTATCCGATGCTTCAAATTGCTGAATTGACTGGGCGATTTTGACCAAGTGCCGCAGACGGCCCGAGTCACCAAAATAGCGATCAAATTTTTTCCACGCTAGGCGTGTTTCCAGTTCGTGCCAAGTGGCTTGATTTTGGGCAATCACAAAATGCTCGACGGCAAGTGCCAAGACTTGCGCCGACTTCGATTCGGGGAGTAATCCAGCACTGATCAGAACATTGGTATCTATGACGATGTACGCCGGCTTATTTTTCATCAAGCAGGCGCATCACATCATCTTCACTTAGCCCATCCTTTGCCGCTTGGTTACTCATTTTGGAAAGGTGCAGGCGCATCGAATCGGCCGCCTCTTTACCCCGCAGCGAATAGCTTTCACTGATGAGCGCTGCCACATGAAAAGGGATGGTTTGTGTGCTGGCCTGGTAGTCTTCATACGACAGAACTACGGCTACAGGACGGCCCCGGCGAGTTACCGCGACAGGTTGCCGTTGAGAAGCGTCAATGAGGGTTCCAAATTGATTTTGAGCAGCGAGTGAGGTCATTGTGAGCATGTTGATGGCTCCATTGAATGGGTAATACAGCTATTATGGCTGTATTACCTGCTCTGCTCAATCGACAGGCCAATGAACCATGCCATTGACAATCACACCCGTTGGCGTGGCACCACCGTTTGCGGCAATCGCGGCCTTAGCAGCCCTGATAAGCTGGAGACATGAAAAGTATTTTCCACCTCTCCTTCAACGTGCGTGACCTTGACGTGGCACGCCAGTTTTACAGCGGCGTGCTGGGCTGCACCGAAGGCCGGAGCACCGACACCTGGGTTGACTTTGATTTTTTTGGCCACCAGCTATCACTGCATCTGGGTGAGGCATTCAAAACGGCGCTGACTGGTAAGGTCGGCAACTGTCTGGTGCCCATGCCGCATTTCGGGCTGGTGCTGGCATTACCCGAATGGCAGGCGATGGCAGAGCGCTTGCGAGCCGCAGGGACTGCGTTTGTGCTGGAGCCGCAGCTACGCTTTGCCGGCCAGCCGGGCGAGCAGTGGACGATGTTTTTCTACGACCCGTTTGGCAACCCCTTAGAGATCAAAGGCTTTGAGTCGCTGGAGTCGCTGTACGCCGCCTGATATTTCTTGATTGACCTACCCGCTCAACATTTTTTGACTCTTCAATCCAACTGAAAGACCTGCATCATGACCGCATCCACCTCACCCAATCGCGTAGCCGTCGTTACCGGCGGGGCCAGAGGTATAGGCTTGGCGATTGGCCAATGGTTTTTGGCGCAGGGCTACCGGGTGGCCTTGCTCGACGTTGACGTAGCCACGCTCACGACAGCAGTTGAAAAACTACAAGCCTCGCACAGCGAAGGCGCGGTGTTGGGTGTGCCATGCGACGTGTCAAACCCCTCACAGGTACAAAGCGCCATCTCAGAAGTTGATGCAGCGTTTGGCCGTATTGATGCACTGGTCAACAACGCCGGCATTGCAGTCTTCAAGCCGATTGGCGAGACGAGTTTTGAAGAGTGGCGCAGTGTTTTGAGCGTCAACCTCGACGGCGCGTTTTTATGCAGCCAGGCCTGCGTGCCTATCATGCGGCGCACCAGCGCACAAGACGGCGGCGCAATTGTCAACATCGCATCCATCTCAGGCCTGCGCGCCAGCACGCTGCGCGTGGCCTACGGCACCAGCAAAGCCGCCATCATCCAGCTCACCAAACAGCAGGCGGTGGAGCTGGGCACAGTTGGCATTCGCGCCAACGTCGTGGCCCCCGGCCCGGTAGACACCGAGATGGCCAAGCTGGTACACAGCGTAGCGATTCGCTCCGACTACCACGACGTGATTCCACTGAACCGCTACGGCACCGTAGAAGAAATAGCCGCCAGCGTCGGCTTCTTATGCAGCCCAGCAGCCAGCTATGTCAACGGGCAGGTGCTGGCGGTTGATGGCGGGTTTGAATCGGCTGGTGTGGGCTTGCCTACGCTGCGAAAGAGTCAGGTGTGAGGGCACTCTAAGGCGCAGGCGAAAATCAAGAAAGGCGACTACAACTTCGACAGCGTGATGAAGATAAAGGGTTCTGTCGCAATAGTGAGCAAGG
>JBKJOH010000140.1:0-3252 GCA_046593295.1 Polaromonas sp.
TGCCCGGTATTTATGTACACCGCATCGTGTGCAACCCCACGCCTGAAAAGCGCATTGAAAAACGAACGATTACTGAGAAAGCAGGGGTTTAAATCATGGCATGGACACAAGACCAAATGGCAGCACGTGCTGCCAAGGAATTGCAAGACGGTTTTTACGTCAATCTCGGTATTGGCATCCCCACTCTTGTGGCCAACCATGTCAGTCCTGACATTGAGGTATGGCTGCAATCAGAAAACGGCATGCTGGGCATTGGCCCTTTCCCGACTGAAGACGAAGTAGATGCAGACCTGATTAACGCAGGCAAGCAAACCGTCACGACCATCAAGGGATCGTCAATTTTTGGCTCTGACCAATCGTTCGGCATGATTCGCGCCGGCAAAATCAACCTGAGCATTTTGGGTGCCATGCAGGTCAGTGAAAAAGGCGATCTGGCCAACTGGATGATTCCCGGCAAGATGGTCAAGGGCATGGGCGGCGCTATGGATTTGGTCGCGGGCGTGAAGCGCGTGATTATTTTGATGGAACACGTCGCCAAAAAGAAGGACGGTACTGAAGACCTGAAAATTTTGCCGCAATGCACCCTGCCCCTGACAGGTGTTGGCGTGGTGAATCGCATCATCACCGACCTGGCCGTGATGGACGTGACGCCGCAAGGCCTGAAGGTGGTTGAAATGGCACCTGGTGTATCGAAAGAATCGCTGCAGGCCAAGACCGGTGTGAAGCTGATTTAGTCACGCGAGCAGCTATTAAAAAATGAGCAACTAGGGCCAGTGACGCTGCGCCTCCAGCCCAGATAAAGATTTTGCTTTTATTTGTCGATGTCCCCCATACAAAGGTATTTCATTTCTAGGTATTCGTCCATGCCCTGGCTTGAGCCTTCGCGGCCCAGGCCCGACTGCTTGATGCCGCCAAAGGGCACATGCTCGGTGGCGATCACGCCGACGTTGATGCCGACCATGCCGTATTCCAGCGCCTCGGCGACGCGGTAGATGCGGCCAATGTCGCGGCTGTAAAAGTAACTGGCCAGACCAAACTCGGTGTGGTTGGCGGCATCAATGGCTTCCTGCTCTTTGTGAAAGCGAAACACCGGCGCAAACGGGCCAAAGGTTTCTTCGGTAGCGCACAGCATGTCGGCGCTGGCGTTGGCGACTACCGTTGGCTCAAAAAATTGCCCGCTGAGTTTGTGTCCGCCGACCAGCAGCGTGCCGCCTTTGGCAATTGCATCGTCAACATGGCGCTGCACTTTTGCTACAGCGGCATCTTCAATCAACGGCCCCTGGCTCACACCGTCTTCAAAACCGTTACCGACTTTGAGCAGTTTGACTTTGGCTGCAAACTTTTCCACAAACTGCTCGTACACCGCGTTTTGCACATAAATGCGGTTGGCACACACGCAGGTCTGGCCGGCGTTACGGTACTTGCTGGCCATAGCACCTTCAACGGCTGAATCTACATCGGCATCATCAAACACGATAAACGGTGCGTTGCCGCCCAACTCCAGCGACAGTTTTTTGACCGAGGGCGCGCTTTGCGCCATCAAAATACGACCGACTTCGGTCGAGCCGGTAAAGCTGATGTGGCGCACCGTGTCGCTTGAGCAAAACACTTTGCCAACTGCAATCGAGTTGTCACTGTCGGCGGTCAGCACATTGAGCACGCCAGCCGGTATGCCTGCACGTATGGCGAGCTCGGCGGCGGCCAGTGCGGTCAGTGGTGTCAGCTCTGCCGGTTTGATGACGACCGTGCAACCGGCGGCTAGCGCAGGTGCCACCTTGCGGGTAATCATGGCCAGCGGAAAGTTCCACGGCGTAATCGCTGCGCACACGCCAATCGGCTGCTTCAAAACCGTCAGGCGGCGGCTGTTGTCAAACTGGGGCAAGGTCTCGCCGTTGACGCGCTTGGCTTCTTCGGCGTACCACTCGACAAAACTGGCGCCATAGGCGACTTCGCCCTTGGCTTCGGGGAATGGCTTGCCCTGCTCGGCGGTCATGATGCGCCCTAGGTCTTCCACGTTGGCCATCAAAAGCTGGTACCACTTCAACAAAATGGCGTGGCGCTGCTTACCGGTTTTGCTACGCCAGGCGGGCAAGGCGGCGTTGGCAGCCGCAATGGCGGCTTCAGCGTCTTGGGGCCCCAGATTGGCCACGTCTGCCAGCTTCAGGCCGTTCGACGGGTCATGCACATCAAAACGCGCACTGCCTGCCAGCCACTGGCCGTTGATGAGCGCGTCAGTCTTGAGCAGGCTGGGGTCTTTGAGCAGAGAGATGGGGGAGGTCTTCATGTCCATGGGAGGTCTCTTTCGGGTTTCGCGGGTGACTGCCAGTTGCAAGTGTGCTGGCAGCGATTTTGACGGCCTTAAAGCATAGCGGGTAAGCATTATCAGCGCTGGAGCCTTGTCCAAAGGCAAAACTTATAATCGAAAGCTTAGGTAAATCAGGCAATCAATAGGTAAAAGCTGCGGTTCAGCGCCATGCAAGCGTTGGCATACCGCGCCCTCAACTGGCAAAACATGAGCAATCCCACGGCTACCCCTTCTTCTTCAGTCATCAGTGTTTCTGATATCCGCAAATCCTTCCTCGACTTCTTCGCCTCCAAAGGCCACACGGTCGTGCCATCGAGCTCGCTGGTACCCGGCAATGACCCGACGCTGATGTTCACCAACTCGGGCATGGTGCAGTTCAAGGACGTGTTTTTGGGCACGGACAAACGGCCTTATGTGCGTGCCGCATCGGTGCAGGCCTGCTTGCGGGCTGGTGGCAAACACAACGATTTAGAGAACGTTGGCTACACCGCGCGGCATCACACCTTTTTTGAAATGCTGGGTAACTGGAGCTTTGGCGACTACTTCAAGCGCGAAAGCCTGAAGTGGGGCTGGGAGTTGCTGACCGAAGTCTACAAACTGCCCGCCGACAAACTGCTGGTCACCGTCTACATCGACGACCAGGAGGCCTACGACATCTGGCACAAAGAGATTGGTTTGCCCGCCGATCGTATTGTGCGAATTGGCGACAACAAAGGCAAAAAATACGCGAGTGACAACTTTTGGATGATGGCCGATACCGGGCCTTGCGGCCCATGCAGCGAGATTTTTTACGACCACGGCGAGCACATCCCCGGCGGGCCACCGGGCAGCCCGGGTGAAGACGGCGACCGTTTCATTGAAATCTGGAACCACGTGTTCATGCAGTTCGACATGCAGCCCGACGGCAGTGTCAAGCCGGTGTCAACGCAAGGCGCGGGCAGCGGCTT